>CAVINS010000133.1:0-5012 GCA_963643925.1 Bacteroidaceae bacterium | reverse complement strand
ACAGCCTTCTCCTCGCCGTCCTTGCCTACAATGTAGGCCCCTACAAAATCCTCGGCGACAAGAAGCGCCCCAAGAGCCGGCTGCTCCAGAAGATAGAGCGCGGCGACCGCAACTTCAAGTCCGACTATCTCGACTTCTGCCGATGGAAAGGCAAGGTCGTTCCATCAATCCACAGGAGAAGAATGATGGAATATGCGCTGCTGGCATCCTGACACTCTCTTCAACTCAACATACATCCTCGAACCGTCTTCAAGTCAAATTGGAGGCGGTTTTGCGTTTTTTACAGGTCAACAAGCGCTTTTACACGCAATTTCTTGCGTTATTACGCATTGATTTGGTGTAATTCGCCAAATTCTTTATAGAAAAATCCTAAATTATTCTTGATTGTCAACTAAAAAGCTTATTTTTGTAGCCAAATAACGATAATAAATCTCAATATGCAAGCTAATAAGGACATCAACCGACTTAAAATTGTATTGGCAGAACAGAAGAAAACCAACAAGTGGTTGGCTGAACAATTAGGGAAAGACCAGGCGACAATATCAAAATGGTGTACCAATACTGCACAACCAAGTTTGGAAATGCTGACGATTATTGCTGATAAATTGGATGTAGATGTTAGAGACCTACTTCAACCGTCAAAGCCCAACAAAGGGCCGTTGTATATTCGAGTAGAACAATAAACTAAACGCAAGTTGATAATATGGATATCATTGAACTATACGATAAACTGAAAGGTAGTTACAAAAGTTACCTTGAAAGTTTTGTAACCATAAAAGACGACCGCATCAAGGAAAAAGTCAGCGAGTCTATCCGCTCGGAAAAGTTGTGGCCGAAAGCTCTCATACAGTTCAATCCGAACTTTGAGAAAGGAATCGGAGTGAAAGAGATGATAGCTCAAGGTCTTCCTATCCATCCCGACCTGGAGAAATTCTTTGCCACACCGTTCTACAAACATCAGCAGGAGGCTATCGAGTTGGGGTGCCAAGACCGTGAATTTATCGTCACTTCCGGCACTGGTTCCGGCAAGTCGCGTACGTTTATGGCCACAATTTTCAATTATATCCTTCAGAATGAAACTGCTTGCAAGGACAAAACGGTTGCCATCATCGTTTACCCGATGAACGCACTCATCAACTCCCAAGCAGAGGAGTTGGCGAGATACAAAGCAGAATTCGAGGATAAAGCCGGCAGGCCCTGTCCCTTCACTTTTGGCAAATATACAGGTCAGGAGAACGAAGAGGCACGCACCAAGATGCAGCAGACTCCACCAAATATCATCCTGACCAACTACATGATGCTCGAACTCCTCATGACCCGTGCCGGCAGTGAAGAGAGCTTGCGCAAGTGTTTCCTTGAAAACCTACATTTTCTTGTATTCGATGAATTGCATACCTATCGTGGCATGCAGGGAAGCGATGTGTCGTTCCTCATCCGCCGCATCAAGTCGTTGGCTGCCGGAAAAGTACTTTGCTTCGGAACCTCCGCTACAATGGTTTCCGATGACAGTATGACCTATGCCCAGCAACGGGAAAAGGTGGCAGAGGTTGCCTCCTGTATCTTTGGTAGCACTTACACTAGGGAACAGGTGATAGATGAAACCCTTGCCATCGGTCTCGATGAAGACGAGCCGTCAGAAGGCGAACTGCGCAAATGCATCAATGACGCTGTGCCTGACACTACCGACATCGAGGTGGCTCGAAACTACCCGACGGCCATTTGGATAGAACAGAATGTGGCATTGGAATACAGCCGCAAGGAGAAGAAGTATTTCCGCGGAAAGCCTATCTCCATTGAAGATATGTCCAAGAAGTTGAGTATGCTTACGGGTGAACCTGAAGAGAAATGCAACAAACATATCATTGCGGTTCTGAATTGGTGCAACCATATCAATCTGCAAGGCAGTCCAAGTATCTTGCCATATAAGATACATCAGTTCATTCCCCAGACGGGTAATGTCTATGCCACACTCGGCGAGCAGAACGCACGTGTTATCACCGTAGAGGAGAAACTCTATTGTGATGAACTTTCGCACGGCGAGACCAAAGTGATGTACTACCCTGTAGTGTTCAGCCGTCTCAGTGGTCATGAATTTTATGTTGTCAAGATGAACGGCAGCCATGTCGCACCACGCAGTTTCGACGGTTACGCAACTGGTGACGACGACGGCAATGCCAATGACGGCTACATTATCATTCCTCATGCAGAAGAAAAGGTGGAGAACTACCTGCTCGACTTGTCATCCGACGATGTTCCATCCGATTGGTATACCGTAAGCAAGAAGGGTGAGCGCAAACTGAAGAAATCATACGAAGCCCGTATTCCCCAGAAGATATGGATCACCCAGACCGGTGCATACAGTCCCAACCCACCTATGGAAGGGATGGGCTATATTGAAGCCGTCTTTGTTCCGTCTCCCCTCAAATATGACCCTACGGCACGTGTCGTATATACAGGCCGGCAGTCAGAATATTCCAAGTTGGCAAGGATAGGCGGTGAAGGTCGCAGCACAGCCACCACCGTCTTGTCTTACGAAGATATTATCCTGATGAAGCAGCTTGGCGTTGAGCCTCACGACCGCAAGGTGCTTACCTTTGTAGATGCCCGTCAGGATGCAGCCCTGCAAGCCGGCCACTTCAACGACTTTATCCGCATCGGCAAGATACGCTCTGCCATTTGGAATGCCATCAAAGATGCTAAAGAGCCGATAGACAGTTCGCAGATTGCGCATCTCGTACTACATAACCTGCATCTGGATATTGACAGTTATTCCAAGCAGTCGGGCATAAAAAGCCGGTTGGCGCGCGAAGAGGTAAACAATGTAATGGAGCGTTATCTCTCCACCATCATCTTCGACGATCTTGCCGGCAACTGGACAGTCATCATGCCTAATCTGGAGGATTGTGCATTGCTGAAGGTGGGATATAAGTATCTGCATGAAGGCATTGTAGAGGAGCGTTTGTTCGACATTCCGCAACTCGAAGGACTCGACGATGAACAGAAAGAAGAGTTCCTTGTGCAGATAATGGATTATTTCCGCCATCGTCTTTGCATGGCATGCGAAGACCGCACGGAGACGAAAGTAAAGGAGATAGAAAAAGCCGTCCGTGCCAAACTAAAGAGTCCGTGGACGCTTGACGAGTCGGACAGAATAGATGTAGCTCGCGAGATGTTCCTTGTGCGCCCACAGCGTCGCCGCAACGACAACTTGGAAAGCGCAGGCTACCGCAGCAAACTCGGCATCTTTGTTCGTGACTATATTTCGCAGAACGCGGGTCACGACATCAGGTCCGACGAGGAATACACGGAGTTTATGACCGAAGTCTTTGCCGCTTTGTCCGATTATATCCAGTTTGACCGTGGCACCTACCAGTTGCGCTACGAATATATCCAGTGGCAGGCGGGTGACAAGCGTACCGTTAGTCGCGATATGGTTCGCTTCCGTGCGCTCAGTGGCGGTGAATTCCTCGACCGTGAGCCGAACGCCTATTTCCAGAAGTTCTATCAGAATATTCCTCTCGAAGATGTGCACTTGGAGGCCAAAGACCACACTGGCCAGGTAGCTAAGGAAGAGCGTGAGGTACGTGAACAGCAGTTCCGCGAGGGTGAGTTCCCTATTCTCTATTGTTCGCCGACGATGGAGTTGGGTATCGACATCAAAGACCTCTCTGTGGTCGGCATGCGCAATGTGCCGCCAACGCCGGCCAACTATACCCAGCGTGCCGGACGTGCCGGACGTAGCGGTCAGGCAGCATTGGTCTATACTTACTGCCGTCCGCGCAACTCCCATGAGAACTATTATCTCCAAAACCCCGACAAGATGGTGAAGGGCGAGGTGAAGGCACCGCGTATGGAACTGGTCAACGAGGAATTGTTCCGTACCCATTTCCATTCCACCATCCTTGCCGTTTGCCCTATACCGCAACTCTCTGATGGCATAGCCGAACTGGTGGACTATACGGATGTCAACCACATCACCCTTCGAGACGAGGTACGTGCATTCCTTGTTCTCACACCAGAGCGCAAGCAGGAGATCAAGCAGATATTCACCAACATCGTGAACGACTCCTTCTTGAAAGACCGTCTGGAAGCAGAGCGCCCTTATTGGTTTACGGACAGCTGGATGGACAATGTGCTCAATAATTATGAGTACGACTTTGACCATGCTCTCGACCGTTGGCGTTCGCTCTACAAAATGGCACAGACCCAGATAGAGGAAGCCAGCATCGTCATCAACAACCGCATCTACGGCGAGAACTCTATTGAGAAAAAGGAGGCGCACATGAAGCAGCAGCGTGGTGAGAACCTGCGCGATATGCTTCTTGGCAAGAATCAAGGAAAGAACCGTGAGGAAAACGAGTTCTATCCCTACCGTTACATGGCGAGCGAGGGTTTCCTGCCGGGCTACAATTTTACAAAGTTGCCGCAGCGTGCCTTGTTGCAGTACAAGAGCGACAAGGTGGAATACCTCAGTCGCGCCAAACGTCTTGCCCTGACCGAGTTCGGTCCGCAGAACATTATATATAACAATGGTGGCAAGTTCCGTGTATCACGTATGCAGATTCTCTCCGAAGTGTTGCCCCACAGATTCTTCTACAACCCCAAGACGGGCGTTGTCTACAAGGACATGGAGAACACCACCCACCACACCGACATCATCACGGGCGAGTCGCTCGACGGTGTGGCAAAACTTGTCACTGGCTACTGCATCGAGGCACAGGACATGATTGCTTCGGAGACCGAGAAAATCACCTGCCAAGAGGAGGAGCGTTCACGCAAGTATTACCAGACCAAGACCTATTTTGCCAGCGACAACCCGAAGGCCATAAGCGAGTGTGAACTGCTCTCTGCCGAGGGCAACCATCTTGCAAACATTCGCTATATCCCTTCTTGCCGACTCACCTACATACTCGAATCGAAGAACGAGGAGAATGGTAACGGCTTTGCCCTCGATACGAAGACCGGCGACTGGATTAGCAACGAACGTCTGCACAGCATCCAGCAGCATGCCG
>CAVINS010000132.1:0-5016 GCA_963643925.1 Bacteroidaceae bacterium | reverse complement strand
TTGTCGAATACATCAAGCAAGAGATAAGATTCTGTACAAATCGTATTAGGAGGGAGAACCTCTAAACGAGACACAATTCTCTTTCTACCCTGAGCATCTGTCTGACCAGCATGTTCTGCTGAAGCTTTTGACATTATCACTTTCCATTTAGGTATTAAATGTTTGTTTTGTGGAACTTCATTTTCATCTAAATAAGATATGCCGCTACTGCCAAAAAGTATAATATTTCGACCCGGTGAAGCCGGGAACCCTTGTTCGTAGCTTCTTATGCCAAAAGGTTTACGTGAGTAAACCTTTTGGCATAAGAAGCCTTTAGAGGTTTGGTTCTTAACTTTATTAATTATGTCAAGAACTTTTTGACTTCTTATGAAACTATCATATTCATTAAGATAACGTAGACTTACAGTACGCCGCCCTTTTATTACGTTGGTCACATTGCACATATCGCTATATCCTTTATTCCAAAGAAAATAACATATGCCACCTGCGATGTCAACCGTAGGGAAACAATCTCTTGAATCTTCAAAATCATACAAGCTATAGACCTGTCTGTCGTTAAGCATTGTACTTCTGAATTCTTCTAAACCTTTTCCTCCAGTATACCATTTTGCTGGTATAATCAATGATATATATTGTGGGCTGATTTCTTTAGCTAAATCCACAAAGTCGTTGTATATTGGTGAAGCACTGCTTCCTGTACCCCCTCCATCCATAATCTGATACGGCGGATTTCCCACAATAGCGTCGAAATTCATATCTGATATATTATTACCCCAAAAGTTGTTTTTGCCCTTGATGCACGCAACAACATTGGGAAGTTCTTTTTTGTCTTTAATATCTGCCACTAAGTCACGGTCTTTCAGATAAGGGCGCGTGTTGGTCTTTACGTTGCGATAGCCGGCCAAAACACGTTGTGTAATCTTGGCAGCCATCTCGCTCATGCAGAGCACATAGAGGTTCTCGCGGAGCACCTGGTCCCACACGTGGAGTTTGCCCTCGTCGGTATCGACCGACGGAGCAAACATGTCGGTCTGCGGCAAAGTGATGCGCTTGCGATAGAGGCTGTAAGCCATGTAGAGCGGATAGAGACCGGACTTGGAGTTGATTTCGAGCACGCGGGCGTCGGCACGGAACACCTTGTCAGTCACGCCGTCGTGAGTGACGAGACTTGGCTCGGGCAACACACTGCTGTGGCTCTCGTCAAAGAAGTCGTATCCGCCGACGGTGTCGCTCAGATGCATATTCACCACGCGCCAGGGTGTCAGCACCGTCTCCTTGTCGGGGAAGCGGAATCGCGCAATCATCTCAGCAATGGCCTTGACCCGTTCGGTGATAGGCAGCGTGTCGGCAGTCTTTATCTCCTCCGGGATGTCGGAAGCTGCGGCGGTGAATCGGGCTTCGTTCAGAACCTTCAGACTCATTAAGATTTTCATTTCCGCCTTACCCACTCCTTTGGGCATGAACACCTCCCACGAAGCGTCGTCCACCTCATCGAGAATATTCTGCAGGGTAATGTTCTTGCCCTCCAAGTCGCATCCGAAGATGAGCATCGGCAGACGGGTGTAGATATCGCCCAACACCATGAAGGCTTCTTTTGACTTGTCGGCGTTTTTTGGGGCATGAGGGGTGACCGTGGGCTGTTGAGTAGGTGTTTTTGTGCCCTTATTTGGCCTGGTAGGATTTGGCTCGGGTTTTGGGTCGAGACCGGTTTGGGCAAGCGTGATAACGCCCTTGTTATCGCCCTTGCCTGCTCCGAATTTATGGCCGCTTTTGATCATCTTATGCCCGATTTCCCAAATGGCGCGGTACTGCTCGTCTTTAAGATTCCCGAGATCGACAAAGAGCCGGCGGTCGCGGAATCCCTTGCGCTTGATGTGCTCCTTATAAACTTTGCCCACTTCTTTCATAAAAGCGACGGCGTCGTAAGGCCTTTCCTGACTGCCGTCGTGGGCTATCACGGCCAGGAAGTGAAGTGTCGTGCCCACGGTTGTCTGTTTGGCTTCCGGCGGTTGCTTGCGGCTGGTCTTTTGCTGCTGGTCAACATACTCGTTGATGACCTCAATGGTGCGGTCGGGCGCGAAGTCGAAAGCGTAGCAGACTTTCTTCTTCGGAAAAACATCCCGCTGGGTAGGGGTTTGGGCGCGGAAGATGGTCTGCAGGTAGAAAGCTGCGCTAATCTTCGCGCCGCCGCAGAGCATGAACACTGCGCTCCACTCGGGCACACTCACACCCGTGGTCAGTCGGCCGCAGGTGAGCGTAATGGTTCGCTCGTGAGTGGCGATATTTCTCTTCACGTTGTTGACAGAGTCGCTGTTGTCCTGGTCGTCGTCGCCCTCGCCTGCCACATTGATGACGTAGTATTGGCTTAGCGTGGGGTGCGACTTTATAAGCCGGCTCAATGCCGCCGCCTCGGCAACGCCGGGCAGTACCCATAGCGTGTGGCTGAGAGAGAATCTGTACAGTTCGGTAGAGTAGGGGTAGTTGGAGTCGGCACTGTCCTTACACAAGAGGTCAAGGAAAGCCTTCACGTCATTTTCGTGCACGAATTTGTCGGTCGACACCAGCTGCCCATTGCCGTCCGCATCCATGCGTTTTTCTTTCTCGACACGGAAGAACTCCGCAAAGTTGAAGAAGTCGCTCTCCTCGTCACGTTCGCAATCAAAGACATTGTCCATATTGTACGTGTGAAGCTCAAGGCGCGGCAGGTCCTCATAGGGGTTGTGCTCGTTGGGGTGTTCGTCGTACCAGCGCTGTTTGGCCTCCTGCTCCATCTCGTAAGTCCAGGAGTAGATTTCCTCGGGGCAGAAGTTATCGAGGATGTTGTAGGGTGTTCCAGACAGGTAGAGCGTGCGCATCTTTTCGTGCTTTTGCAATTCGTCAATGACGCTCTGACCCAGTTCGGTTTTCGTGCCTTCGTGAGCCTCGTCGACGATGAGCAGGTCCCAATCGTTGAGGAAAATTTCCTTGTTCTTCTTGTACAAACCTGACTCTTTTTCCCACGACCCTCTGAGGTCTTGGATAGAGGCAAAATAAATGTATTTCATCTCGTCGCGTTCGGCTCCATACTCCAGGACGTCGAAATCCTTCACCTTGGTCTCAATCAGGCTTTTGAGGTTTTTCTGCTCTTCCGTGTCTTCTTCGGTAGGTTTGGGCATCCTTACCTTCTTGTTGCCGAAGTAGTAGTCATCGCCGAAATTCAGCAGGTTGAAGTCTTCGAACCATCCGCTGCGCACCGCGGGGCGGTGGGTGATGATGAGCGTGCGGCGGTATTTGCTGCGCTTGATGACCTCCAAGGCGCAGAGTGTCTTGCCAAAACGCATCTTGGCGTTCCAGAGCATCTTCTTGCCGACCTTGAACCGCTCAAGCGTTTCGTCAATGGCCATGTTTTGTTCGTTGCGAAACTTGATGACGACCGACGTTGTCGGCTCGGGCTTCTTGAAGTCATTCGGGTCCAATGACGAGCGATGCTCCTTGACGGCAGCGATGGCTTTCTTGACTATTTCCACGTCGCTCACCTTGACCCACTCGTTGGCCACAGCGCCGTTGTTGTTGGTTAGTCCTGCATTGGCGTAACCGCTGTTTGCCAACACGTCTCTTACATCGAAATCGGCAAAATCATATTTCTTGCCATCTGACTCAAAGTATGCAAGTTCGGTATAGAGCAGGTCGTAGTCGATAGCGGCTACACCCATTTGTTGGTTGATGCGAATCTTGGCTTTATTCCGGAGGGCGTCGCAATCGGCCGCAAGCGCGTCTGAGCTCTCGGCCTCTATGGACGTCATTCCCACCTTCAGAAGATCCTTGTGCTTCGCATCGTTGATGCGGTACACGTAGATTATCTTATATTCAAATGTCGCTATTTTTATCATGTTCTATTGTTTTTTACAAGTGATGCGAAGACGAGAACCTTATCCTCATCCCAGTCCTTTATCTTGCAAAAAGTCTCGTTAGGGTCTCTGTCGTCGAATATGTTTCTTTCAGAATCTGACTCGTACTTCTTCTTTGGCGCGTAAATCAGCTGCAGGGTGATTCCGTCCATCTGCCACAGATTCCAAGAGATGATTTCCGCAATTTCCCGGACAAACTCTGCGGGCGGTATCTTGTCCTCCCCGAACTGATACTGGTAATAGTCGAACATGGAGAAGAGCATATTCTCACGCGCAAGAAGCAAGTTGTCGCCTTGCCACTCAAAGCCATAACAGTGCTGGAAAGCTTTGCGCGTGTAAACCATCCACTCCTTTTCTGACGAGGCATTTTCGCAAACGACCCGCATCTTGCGGTCGAGTAAGCCGATGCGCATCAGTACTTTGTCGCGGAAGCGCACTGCAGGACTGTCGCTATCGTAACGGTTGACGAGGTAAGGTGCCTCGCCACAGGATACTTCCATGCGGTTGAGCAATATGTAATCCTGCCAAGTTTTCCCTTCGGGAAACTTTACTTTCTGTTCAGGGTCGTTCTTCTTCAGCGGAGCGAGCGTGTACTCGTGCGGATTCTTCTTGCTGGAGTTGGGGGCATTGAACGGATTCTTGTACCCGAACCAGGCTTCATCGACCAGATTGTTCTGCGCATTACAAATCCAGGCGGGAGTAAATACCTCCGCTTTGTCTTTGGCGCGGGCTTTCTGGGCGTCGCGTGATTTCATTACACGCGGTTTGATAATGCCTTCATGCTGTTCTCCCGTAATAAGCTCTACTTTTATCTGTGCGCCATGGGCATAGTCGGTGTCGGTTTCTCCCTGGCAGTAGTCGTCCGTGCCCCACAGGATGTTTTGTCCAGTGGTGCGGTCCAGGAGCAGCGTTTCCAAGACGTGCTCATCCCTATAATGTTCGTGTATCTGTTGTTCACTTACATCGACTTGCGCGAACCATTCCTTCTTCATGCCCAATACTGTTAATGTGCCGCTTCTTGTCTAAGATAATTTGCTGTTAATGCTTATTGTCAAAAATTTCAAGCAAAGATAGGCATTATTTACGATATGGACGTTGTAAGTTGGAGAAAACTTTACTTTTCAGTCGT
>CAVINS010000131.1:0-5038 GCA_963643925.1 Bacteroidaceae bacterium | reverse complement strand
TACTCACCCGTAGTACCATCGAGCTTATATGTACAGTCTCCAGTGCGTGTCGGAAGGATACTTCCATAGACGCTCACACCATTGCGCATGGTAATGGTCTCGCCGAGGTGGAGATTGCTGTTGGTGGTGCTGGCACCCTTCACGAAGACGTAAGCCTCCTCTGTAGGCCAGTTCACATGGTAGATTGCCGCCAGGTCGATGGCTGCCTGCAGGTTGCCATAGCCGATAGGCGATGCCCATGAATTACCCTCACCAGAAGTCGGGTCATTAGGGTTGACATAGATGATGCGGTTGAGGTTGTTCTGATACTCGTATGCACCGAGGTCGATGTCGAAGAAGAAGCGCTTGTTTCCACCTGCATCAGTGCGTGTGGACGGGCTCCATGAGATGTCGTAGACATTGTAGTTGTTGGTTATGATGCCGCTGGCATCCACCACGCGGTCGTTGTAGAGCTCGTTGTCACCCTTGTTGAGCAGTCGGAGTGACGGCTGCAAGGTGAAGTCGCGCGCCTCGATGTCAGCATCGGAGATGGCGTTGAGTTTCGGGTCGGTGAAGTTAGGACCGTTGATGATATTGGCATTCTCGTCGCTAAGACCCACATTATAATTATTTGTAGCCACTGTGCTGGTACTGTTATAGTCTATCGCAGTGGTGTTGCCACCGGTGAAGGCATTGCGCTTGAAGATGTCGCCCGATGCCGCCTCGCTGACATATCCCGGCAACTGGAACTGCAGACCGTCGTCGTTGTTGCGCCAGAACACGGAGTTGAAGATGCATGAGCCATTTGCCTGCACCATCTTTGCCGTTGCTCTCATAGGACGGTGAGGAGCAAGCATCGGTCCGTCATCCTCATTGCCACTTTCATCCTGTGGGAGGTCGAGAGTGAGCACATGGGTGTTCTCACCATTGAGGTTGACGTGTCCGTTGTTGAGCGCATAGGTATTGTTGACGATGGTGGTAGGCACTGCCGACACGAGCGGGTTACCCGTGTTGCTGTGCATCACATCGTTGTAGAGCAGAGCCTTACCGCCGTTCTTACCAATGTAGACAGCGCAGGTGGTGTAGTCGCCATTCTCGAACGAACCGCTGTTCATCACCTTCGTCTTGCTGATGATGATCTTGTTTTCGTTGGTGTCCTCCACATACTTGTAGGTGGCGAACTCAGTTTCTGAGTCAGACTCAGTGGTGTAGGTGTCGTCGGTGTAGTACTTGTCCACCATAGGTTTGAAGTACTGGGTAGGTTCGTTGTTGTCAGACACCTCAGTGTAAGTGTCGTCAGTATAGTACTGGTTCGCCGAGATGAGAGGCTGGGTCGGCGAGGTGATGTTGTCATCATCTGCAATGTCGGCATAGTAGATGGCAGCACCGTTCACGCCCTTCCCTGCCTGATTGTTCACCATGGTCACACCATCGATGTAGAGAGGGATGGTGGTAATGGTCTTGTCGTAGGTGTTGTTGCCCGTCACCTTGTAGTGACCATTGTCATTGTTGTCATTGTAGCCTACAGTCGGATCATATCCATAGCGCTGGGTAGCATCGTCGATGTAGAACAGGTGGTCCCAACGGTTGCCCGTAGTGTTGGAACGCGTCTGCTGACGTATGACGGCTGGATAGCCGGCAGGGTCGCACACACCGTTGTTGTCCTGACTGTAGCCCCCCTTGATGGTGAGCGACTTCACGCCTTCGTTTGTCACATAGTGGGTTTCTCCCGCTTGGTCGGTAGTTGCAGGCAGGATGGCCGACTTGTTGAGGTCGAGGGTGTTGATGTAGAAGGCGAGGTGGTCGTTCATCTTATATATAGGAGTGAACGTACCGTCCATTAGTCGTATCTCCTTGCGATGACCGTTGCGGCTGGCGAGGAGTGTCTCGATGGCGCGCTGGAAGTCGGACGTAGGCTGGCTCCAGTCGCTACCGTCAGGCAGACCATTGTCGGCTTTCTCCTTTGGCGACACCCAGAGGATGTCCACCTCGTCGCCGAGAGTGCTGTAAGACAGTTCGGTGTGAGGATACTCATACACACCTATATCTATATATGTCTGGTTGTGCGTCGGGTTCGGGTCGTAGGAGATGCGGTAGAGCTTCTGTCCTGTGGCGGCAGAGGTCATATACTCCTCCGTACCCACCGGCATGTTGGCACGGTGGGTGTCGTAGCCATAGAGCACACGAGTGGTGGTGTAGACACCCTGCGTGCTGTAGTCGCCAGGAGCCTCTGAGGTGTAGCCGTAAGTGTTGTAGTTGCCTGTCGTTGGATACCCATAGACTACAGAACGCTGTGGGATGTTGTCAACTGTATAAGTATTGAACTCAGACTTATACTTATCCTTTTCGAGTTCCACCGTCTGTGATATCTGTCCGCTACCATTGTCCACGAGGTTGGTGAGTCGGGCAAGACTCCAGTCGGCAGCCTCGTCGTAGCCTTCATAGCCGGCGCTCGACGACGGGTTAACGAAGTTTGGACCTTCGAGGTCGAAGTTCTCCGACGACAGCAGGATGTTACAGTTCTGATAGGTGTCAACAGAAGGAGACAGTTTCTGACCTGCATTATGTATCATGTCGCGTGCATACTCGAACGGGTTGTATTCAGATGCACGGAAGTCGGCATCGTTGTAAGGTGTCATGCCTCGTCCTTCCTCATAGGCACTGAACCATGCCGTCTCGCCGTAGTCGCTCTCAGCCTTGTCGTTGTTGGCATCGAGTGCAGCCTGATCTTTTGGCAGGTTGTCACCGTCGGTGAACGAAGGCAACTTGTAGTCATATTTTTTGTCCTTCTGCGCAGTACCCCACGCGTCGTCACCACCTTTAGCATAGTTGCAAATGAGGCGCGAGTTGAACTTGAACAGCTTGTTGCTGTCGTTGGCCTTGCTCATCTCGCTGTTGATGTCGTTGCCCCAAACCACGGAGTTGATGATCTGGTTGTAGTAGACACTCGACGGGCGATACTCGCCAGTGAGGCTGACACCGCCATTGCGAGTACCCGTGAGGTCAGGGTTCGGGTTGAGGGTGAACACTGCCGGATACATATTCGCCTGGTTGCGCACGATGTCGCAGTTCATCAGGTGGAAGAATGCGTAAGGACCGGCGAACACTGCACCGCCGACACCGCCATAGAGTTGAACCTTGCCGTCGGCAGCGAGGTCGTTGTAGGTGGTAAGCTTGGCGTCGGTGACCGAACTGTAAGCCTCGTTGTTGGCAAAGATGGTGTTGTAGGCACCCATCTGGTGAGCGCAGAACACTGCACCGCCACTGCCAGGATACTGCACAGTGCGGTCGTTGTCATCAGCATCTTTCAGGACTTCCTCACCACGGGTAGTCCTGTTGTGCTCGAAACTTGACTTATAGATGTTGAGCGTACCGTTGGAGTAGAGAGCACCGCCGAGGCCAGCCTCGTTGTCGGAGAACTTGCAGTTGACGATGTTCACAGGGATGTCACGATAGCCCACCATGCCAGAGAGGCCGTCGTGCTTATACTCCACTTTGCTGAAGTCAGCAGATTCGTAGTTGTCCGATTTATTAAAACCGTCACAATAGCGGTTGCCGTCGACCATGAGTCCACCTCCACAGTAGAAGGTGTACTTGTCAAGAAATTCGGTGGAACCTGCTATATAGCTGCGGGCAAAGCCGTCAGAAATCTGCAGACCGTCGAGGGTGACATACTGTCCCTCCTCATAATCGAAGGAGCCAGTAAGGTAGTCATCGTATTTCTTGGTTTTGTAGGTATCGGTTTTATCCGCATGCGAGTTGAGTTGTTTCGGCAGCATGCCCACCACATTCTGGTCGGCCATGCACGACACCACATGATAGACACCGGAGCTGGTAATACCCTCGGCAGCACCCGAGAGGATGGTCTGGTTGGTGAACTCCCACGGCTCGATGATGTTGTTATTGTTGTTGTCGTTGGAGCGGCGGCGAGGCTTCATCACGTCGATGGAGCACTGGTCGATTTCGTATGTGTTTACCAATGTTATCGTTTTGTCAGCATCATCAACCTTCGTTACGTTGCCATCGATAGTGCCAGGGGTTTTGTTATCCGTGATTTTGGTTATATCAGTTCCCTTCTTGTAGTATCTGCCGAAGAAAGATTTCCCGTTGTCGGGATTGCCCACAGCGAAACCGCCGTAGATGCTCACGCCCTCAGGGATGGCGAAGGTGTTGCCCGGCGAGTTGCCATAGATACCGGAAGTGTTGCGTGTAGGATAGTAGGTGCCACGTCCCATGCAAATCTCGAACGGCAGGTTGTTGGCACCCTCCTCCTTGAGACCGCTCTTCTGCTCGTTGAGTGTCGTGCGTTTCTCAATGATGTAGTCGAGGGCGTCCTGCAGGCTCTGCATCGGGTAGGCGAACGACGAACCCTCCTGAGAGTAGTATTCCTCAGCACTGCCAGACGCTGCAGAGGAAGCCATTCCCATCATCGTCTGGGCGGCATCCATGTCGATGTCTTCCGGTTGTGCCACGAAGAGGCGGAGCATGAGTTGTCCGTCCTTGATGATCTTGTCAAGAGCGCGGGCACCCATCTCTATGTAGGTGCGGTTGTTGCTGGTGGAGACGAGTCGGTCGGTGGCTTTGAAGTCGGCTTGCGACAGTCCGCTGTTTTTCACCAAATCCGTATATTCGACTATCGGCATACCGGTGTGCACAAACACAGAATAGTCGGTGAGGGCATAGTAGCCGAACTGTGTGGAGTATTTTGCGAAGCCGTCATCCGAAGTTTCTTCGGCAAGTGTCTTGCTTTCGTTCCATGCGAATCGTGCACCCGCCTTGTTGAGGTTGGCAAGCGAGAGGTTGTTCACACCCGACATACGGAGATTCTGCACACCGCAGTAAGCGAATGGGAAGAACTCCAGAGTGCTGATGGTCTCGTTGGTCTTCGTCGGGTTGTAGAGTCCCGACACGTTGGCCATGTTGGAACTGCTGTTCTGCCAGATTACCGACGAGTTCACACGAATGTTGATGTTGTCGTCGTCCTGTCCGAAGAAGATGCCGCCACCCTGCTGGTTGGCAAGGTTGTTGACGATGGTGGAGGTGTAGACGTGCGCCATGT
>CAVINS010000130.1:0-5057 GCA_963643925.1 Bacteroidaceae bacterium | reverse complement strand
TAACTGCTGCGGATTTCTTCCCAAAGTTCCTTCTCGCCCTTCATGAACTGCACCACTGCAGCCGCCTGGTCGAATGCGTTGCCCGGTGCCGGTTTCTTGCGGATGCTTCTGCTGGTTGGACGAGAAGAATTTTCTTGAGAGTTGTCTTGGCGCAACATCGTATCCGTTTCTACCGCCGGATAGGAATACTCCCCACCAATGTCTTTCGTGTGAAGTTTTACATCCGCATCAATCACGCGGATATTATCGGCACTGTCTCTGACGATATTGTTGCCTTGAACATCGGCTGCTATTATTGTACCATTGGAAAATGCGGTCTTCTCTTTATTGATAGGCTTGAATCCCAATTTAGCCATGTAGTCGACACGTTCGTCTACTGTTAGCGGAGTGCTATTTGTAAAGTCTACAAATGGCTGTTTTAAGAACTTGACAAACTTTCCGTCTATTTCACCATAGCCTAAAATTTCATAATGGCTATTGGGAAACAAATGATTAAATAAAGCGACTGCATCAATATCCGGACGGAACTTCTTTAAATGCTCCTTGCCTTTAGAGGCTTTAATGACACTGGTGCCGTCTTTAGAAAGATACACATCCGAGTCTTTTCCGCTTCCTATCGGTTCTTTGGAATCCGTGAAATCGGAAATATCGGTATGCCAATTGCCGGTGGCTATTGCCCATCCTTTGAGGAGTTCTTTCTTTTTCTCCTCAATTCTTCTCTTTGCATCCGCACCAGTTCGTTCATTCGCTGGGACTGAGCCTTCGCATATTCGTGAGAAAAGTGCATCGACCGCACTCGTTCGTTCTCCTTTTCGCACGCCTCGTTCCACTCCCGATGGAAGTCGTTGAGAAAGAGGTCGCCAGTATCTGTTGTTTGGTGTGACATTGTCTATGTAATTATCAATTTGTTGCAAAATTACACCATCGAAATTTCCTGACAATACTGAATCGTACATTTTTTTTCGATCCTCTGCAATTTTATTCAACTCTTGTATGCGCTCCTGCTTTGCCTTTTCTGTTGACGTTCCCGTAATCATGGGATCTGCCAAGTCTTGGTTATGCCATGCCTTGTTTCGTTCTTCAGCTTCCGCGCTTCTCCGCTTCGATTCTCGGACCATCGGCTTGGATATTTCATTTCCATCCAGTAGGAATATCTGATCCTCTCTTGCCACGTCTTCGGTTTCGGCTGCAAGGCTCGCCCTGCGCTCCTCGGTGCTCATGTTCAGACGCTTCTCGACATTGCGGCTCTCTACCTCGCCGGCAAGACGGGTATATTTCTCATAACCCAAAGGTTCGAGTTCTTCATTCAGATGTCGTTTCTTTCTGTCTAATCCGAATATCTTCTCTCGGAGTTCACTGATTCTATCCTGCTTCTCTTTAGATAGACCGGGAACCCCTTCAGGTGTAGACATTGCTTCCGATTCCAACTCCGATAGTTCCAGGTCCAATGTCTTGATTTCTTTTTCCAAACGGGATATGCGTCTCTTCCATTCTTTAGTGGGCATAATCTCTTTTTCGGTTCCACCTCTAGCGAAGCCCTCTTTGTGCTGAATCATGTGTTGCACCTCATGCAAGAGCGTTGAGGTGATTTCTTTTGCCGTTTGAGCGCTGCTTACTAGAATTCGGTTTTCTGATGTGTATGCTTTACCGAGATATCCGTGCATATACCGTTGCGGGAGAAATTGGACCTTGCATTTTTTTAATGACTGATAAGCGTCAAATAGTTCTTTAGAATCCAAAACTTCATTGAGGTCGTAATCTCCAACTCTGCTATAATCCTTACGTTTCAGTTTGAATTTCGCATCCGCTATCTCATACCGCCACTTGCCATCAGCACCGCGTTCCCAACCCGTAGCCATCTTGATAGCCTTGGCATCCTTCTTCGCCTCTTCCATCTCGCGTGCCACAGCAAGGTTGTCCAGGCGAGTGGTCACCTCCTCCGCATGGTCAGCGGCCTTCGCACCCTTCTCGCCCATGAACTGGTAGCGTATGTCATTGTTGTTTGCATCAAACGTACCCACGTTGTCGGTGGCACTCTTGATTTGGTTGGGAGAGAAAGCGACCATCTCATGCCGCAAGTCTCCGTATAATAAACGCCGTCATAGCCTTCGTCTTCGACACTTTCCCTAAATTCCACGGATGTGTCTCGGTCGTTAGCTTCCGCAAGTCTCTCATTCTCCTCGCTCGTCGCGTAGTAAGGCTCGCGGATATTAAGGTATACCTCCATTCTATTGCGTCCGTACATGCTGCCCTCATAAGGCAATCCGTAGAAATAAAAACCGTCGCCGAGCCACCCTGCGTCATTGCTGCTTCCGTTGCGTTGCGGGTCAAAAGCCGTAAACTCGTTATTCGTGTTATGATAGAAAACTCTCGGCTCGCCATTCTCGTCCACAGCCTTTGACGCATTCTCCGGGTCATTCTCCCAGTCACCGAACCACTCCTTGAAAGCCTTGGTACGCACTTGCGCCCATTGCCGTTCGGTCAGGTTTGTTGGCTCACCGTTAGGCGCTTTCATGTATGATCCGTTTGCCTTTGCCTTGGCAATAATGTCAGCTATTTCCCCGTTCTCTTGTTCGCGCATCGCGTCACTCGTAGCGATCCTGGTAGGATCCACTCCGTCGAGCAGATCCTTCATCACGCGGTCGGCCACCTCTTCGGCAGTCGTGAAGTGGATGCCAAGGAAGTCGGCGACGCCCCTCCAGAACTTGTCAATCGCCTGTTTTACTTTCTGCAGAGCGGTGATCGCTTCGGCAGCTTCCATCACCGAGCCTTTGCCCTCGGCTATCTTCCTGGATTCGGCACGGAGACGTTCGGCTCCACGCTTGCCGGAGTAATGTGCCAGGACTTCATCGGCAATGGCTTCGTCCGTTTTCAGTTCCGGATAGAGCTTCTTCACCTCGTTCCATACCGAAGTTCCCTTCATGAGCTGCACCACGTTCTGCCACTCTTTCGGATTGGCCTGCTGCAAAGCAGTCACCCAAAGGTGGGCATATTCGTGGATGGGCGTTTCAGTGTTGGCAATAGCCGGATCGATATAGATCTTTCCGTTCACAGTATAGCCGTACGCCTCACCAGTTGCGGTGCGGAAGAATCTCAGTCCGTCTTTTCCTTTTCCTTTGCCCTCTGACTTCGTATTTTCACCAAGGCCCGATTCCCGCATTCGTTCAGCAGTTCCGCTGCTGATATTTCCGCTTTGTTTCTTGATATCATCAACTCGTTCACCCAATCTACGATTTCGCCTATTTCCTCCGGACTGAAAATACTCAAATAAATCAGCATTATCTCCTGTTCTATATCCTCTTTCTCGCAAATGAGAATAAATATCTTTTGCGCTGCCGTCAATTCCATAAAAGTCTTGTAGTTTTTGAATGTATTCTTCATAACGACCCTTTTCCGTTGATATTGCGTCGTGCAAGACAATATTTCTGTCTTTGTCTACGGTATACATATACCACACTCCGTTGTGGGCAGAACTATAAATTATAGTACTATCATCCGAAACCTCATCCAATAAACGAGCTATATGATCGCCGTGATATTGAAGAATCTCGTTTGTCAGTTCACTTTCATTCATCCGCAACGCTTTCGGGAGTTGTTTCATTCCGTAAATTGTACTGCCTGCCCCGACTCGACTTGCACGAACTCTCTCGTTCTCCTCGTCCAGCACCCGCTGTCCTTCTTTACGATCTGTAACAACGACCAGACCGCTCTTCTGCAAGTGGTCGATCATGGCATCTCGAAGCACTTGTTCGGCATGGGTCAGCTTCGTTCCGCCGGTTTTCTGCTCTCTGACAATTGATGCCGATGATTCTACATTTTCTTCCCGACCATTTTTTATTTGTTCGGCAATATCGAAAATGTTGTTCGTGACCTTTTTTTTCACGGCCCTTGCCAAGTTCTACGTTTTCTGCGCTTCCGATGAACAGGGGATAGAGCTTGCCATCCTCGCCAATGCGCATGAGCTTATAGACTTTCTGCGTTTTCTTCGGTGCTGGTTTGGTGCGAAGAGAGTAGCGAGTTCCATTCTGCTTATTTGAAGAGGGTGCGTTTTTAGCTTCTTCCGTTCCAATTCTTGGTGACGGATGAATTTCGTCCACGTCAAGCAAGGTCGGTATATTCTCCATTGTCAACAAGGTCAAAGATGCCTTTTGCTATTTGCTCAAGTCGTCCCTTTGTTGGATTCTTGTAGACGAATTCAAGAACATTCGCCCACTTTGTTAGCTTTGAAAGGAACATCTTCAGTAGTGGTGTTAGGTGTCCTTACAACAAAAGAATAGCCGACATCGGACTTCTTGCCCATAATTATGATGTTTCTCGCATTTCCGTTGTGGTCGGAGAAAACGTATAGTCAAGCGGTCTCCATTCTTTGCAATGTAGTGCGTATAGTCTGAACTTTGACTTGTACTGTTTTGGAATGACTCTACAAGTTTCTTCGTAAAGTTGTCAGCATTCACGTCCTTACGATTAGGCAAGTCAAGTACAAAATCTGAAAGTTTCTTCGCTATTTCTTTTGCGGATTTGAAACCTTTGGGTAATTTTGCCGTGAGAGGATTCTCGCCCAGTACGCCAACATTTGTTGGGGAATACTTTCCTTGTGAAAGAGGTTCGGCTTGGTTACCGCGGACGGTGTTGTGAGAAGGATTCTCTCCTTGACGGTGCAACTCTGCGATTCGTTCATCAATTCGCTTGGTGGCATCGTCTTTTTCTTTATCCGTCAGTTTGTAACGTTCCTTTATTTTATCGTTGCTTCGGAGAGAGTAACGCGCGCCTCTTGTGCGGCTTCCCATTTCGCGCACGCGGCTATCCGTGCCGAACTCAGTCGAGTTGACTCCGTCCAAAAGGTCGGTCATGACTTGGTCGGCAACTTGCTTCCAAAACTCCTTGGTGGCTTGGCGCACACGTTCAAGCGCACTGATGGCTTGAGCCTTCTCAAAGACGGTGTCTTCGCCGTGGGCTATCTTGCGTTGCTCCTCGCGCAGACGTTCTGCACCTCGCTTGCCTGAATAGTGCGCAAGGACTTCGTCCGCAATCTCGTCATCGGTCTTTGCTTCCGGGTA
>CAVINS010000129.1:754-5184 GCA_963643925.1 Bacteroidaceae bacterium | reverse complement strand
GTCGTATGCAACGTGGGTACCAGTTCCGCCCTCGAAGACGACGGCTACAACCATGCCATCGTACTCGGTGTCACCGGCAGGACTAAATCGTTCACAGTCAAGGCTTCCAAAGGCGCCTCGGCAGACTGGACAAAAGTGGAGCCCTGGAGTCTGTATGTACCGGCCAACGAGACCGTCAACGACGTGAAGGTGCCCGACTATACCAAATTCAAGATGACGGGTTATGAAGGTACCAAGGCTCTTGAGAGCCTTACCCCCGGCGACTGCGGACTAGGAGAGAGTTCCTTGTTCGTAAGTACTATAGTCAGCAACTATGCCACTGCCAACAGCAAACCGTCGGCTACATCGCGCTGGTATCTGCCCTCGCTCAAAGAGTGGATTATCGTCAAAGACAACGAGACTGTCATTGACGAGGCCCTCACCAAGGCTGGTGGCGACAAACTTTGGGGCGACGATTTTGCCTGGGCCAAGCTTACCAGCGGTCAAGGCTATTGGAGCAGCAACCCGCGTTCCACGTATCTCGTTTGGGCATTCACCGGCCTGGAAGCCAAGGACCCTACCCGGCGCGTCTGTCTCGATAACAGGCAAGAAGTGGTTAGGAACAGTAACCAATATGGACGGCAAGTTCTCCATTGATGTTCCTAAAGGCGAAACAGACATCACCATACGCTTTGTGGGTTACGAAGACATCACCGTGAAGGTGAAAAGCGGCCTGATGCGCATCGACATGGTGCCTGCCAACAAGACCCTCAATGAGGTAGTGTCTATCGGTTACGGTACCATCAAGCGTGCCAATGTAACGGGTTCTGTCGGCAAGGTCGAAGGCGAAATTTTCGAAGGCATGCCAAATACCAACCCTGCCGAACTGTTGCAGGGACAAATCTCGGGCGTTGAGGTAACGACACAAAGCGGCGAACTCGGCGGCAACGTGCAGATAAGGGTGCGCGGTACTGCCAGCATCAATGCGGACCCCACACCTCTCTACGTCATTGACGGTGTGGTACAGGAAGAGATAGACGACGAGAACCCTATGGGTATCTCCAATATCGACCCCGCAAGCATCGAGAGTATCGAAGTACTGAAGGATGCCGCTTCGGCAGCCATCTATGGTTCGCGTGCCGCTAACGGTGTCATTCTTATCACCACCAAACTCCCCAAGCAAGCACAGCCCACCAAGGTTACGGGCAGTTCCAGCTTTTCTCTCGCCACCTTGGAACGCAAGGCAAATGCAATGTCGGCAGAGGAGTGGATTAACGCAGTATCGAACGAGATAGACCGCAACTACGTAACTCAATATGGTGGCAGCGGTGCCACGGCCGATGACGACTTTGACACACGCATGGCCATGCGTGGCGGACTGTTCGATGCGCAATACATGAAGGATCCCCGATGGGCCAATGGTGGCAAGGGCATACCTGGAGCCATCTATACAGACGCAAGGGGAACCTACAACTTCGAGGGCGACCTGCGCTATGTCGATTGGCAGGACGAGATCTACCAGCTTGCTCCCACCCAATCGTACAACCTGAACATTTCCGGTGCCAACGACCTGACGAAGTTCTATACTAGTGCCTCCTTTACCGACCAGGATGGCCTGCTGCGCAATAGTGCCGACAAAAGGTTCAACGTCAACTCAAGATTCGAGACGAAATTCCTGAAGAAGTTCACCTTCGGCACCAATCTCTCCCTGAGCGCCTCATGGCTCACCGGTGCCGGCGCCCAATCCGGCAAGAACACCGTTTCCAACACCGTCATACAAATGGTACCGGTAGTGGATGCTTCTATGGGCGACCTTTATCAGGGTGCATATCCTTATCCCTCCTATTACTGGGCCGGCAGTTCCATCAGTCCGTTGGCGACACTGGAGCAATCGGAACGCCAGCGCAACTCCTTCGGCAGCAAAGTCACAGCCTTCCTGCGCTACGACATTATGGAAGGACTGACGGCAGAGGCAACCGGCAACTACTCCATGGGCAACATGACGCTGCGTTCCTTCATTCCGGGCACCATCAAGGGCCAATGGAGCAGCAAAGGCACCAACGAACAGACTTCGTCATTCGACCGCCGCACCAACAGCAACACCTACCTTATGCAGGGTACCTTGAACTATAAGAAGGTACTGGCCGAAAAGCACGACCTCAACCTCATGGCGGGTATGTCTTACGAATATCGTGGCAGCGACTGTGTGTATATATCTGCCACCGGATTTTCCAGCAGTAGCGTACCATCATACACAAGTTCCAATGTCACGACCGCCTCTTCTAAATATTCGGCCTCCACGCCGGCAAAGCTCGTGTCGTACTTCACGCGTTGGCAATATGGCTATGACAACCGTTACCTGCTCAACTACTCCATGCGTTTGGACGGTTCCAGCCGCTTTGCTCCAGGCAACCGTTACTCCTTCTTTCCTGCCGTCGGCGGTGCCTGGCGCATCGACCAGGAAGAGTTCTGGGAGCCCATGGCAAATGTGATGAACCAGATGAAGTTCCGCGTATCATGGGGCCAGAACGGCAACAACCGTGTAGCCAACACGGCCTCCAAGGCAATCCTTAGTGCCGCCGATTATTCCTTCGACGACGTTACGGCAGGTGGCTTCATCATGGGACAACCGGAGAACCCGACACTGACCTGGGAAAAGACATCCTCTTGGAACTTTGCCCTCGACATGGGATGGTTCAAGAACCGCCTGCAGCTCACCCTGGAGTACTACAACAAGACGACCAAGGACTTGCTCTACCAGCGGAACATTCCTGCCATAACGGGCTTCACAAGCGCATATGCCAATATCGGAACCATCGTCAACCAAGGTCTGGAATTCGACTTCAGGGCAACCCCCGTACGCACCAGAAACTTCACATGGAATACCTCCTTCAATGCCGGTCATAACATCAACGAAGTGGTAGATCTTGGCGGCAACGACATGGTAGCCGTGGGACGCCGCAACAATGGTTCGCAGATGCTTGCCATAGGACATGGCTTGCGCGAATACTACATGTACGAGGCAGTGGGTGTCTACCAGACAGAGGAAGACCTGCGCAAGTATCCTTGTATGAAGGGCAGCGTGGTTGGCGACGTCCGCTTCAAGGATCAGAACGGCGATGGTTTCATCGACGAGAATGATATGACCTTCGTAGGCACACCTATGCCCGACTGGACCTACGGCTGGACCAATAGGCTGAAGTACAAGAACTGGGATCTTTCCATCACCATGACAGCCCAGACGGGCGGACATATCTACAGCTGTCTGCAGGAGCAATTGGAGAAGACTGCCAGCCTGAAGATTTATCAGAACAACAACTACAAGTGGTGGGCCAATCCATGGGTCAGCACGGAACTGGTGGGCAACGGTACAACACCTTCCACTGAATCGACTACAGGATCTATGGTAAGTACACGCCACCTCTACTCTACCGACTTCTTTAAAATCAAGAGCATCTTGCTGGGTTATAATTTCAGGATGCCAAAGGAAAGTGCCTGCAGTGCGCTGCGTGTCTACTTCTCGATGCAGAATGTTGCCATGTGGGACAACTATGAAGCCGGTTTCTCGCCGGAGTCCAACAATGCCACCTGGAAAGAGCTTGCCGACTACGACTTCGGCTCGCACCCGCTGGCACGCAGATTTACTATCGGATGTAATATTTCATTCTAATTAGAAACTCCATTAAGACATAAAAAGATATGAAATACACTAAGTTTCTTTCTATACTCATCTGTATGGCAGCAGCAGGCTTCAGCTCTTGCTCGCTTCTTGACACAGAAGTCTTGGAACAGCCAACGGCAGACACTTTCTATATGACGCCGTCAGATATCAACCAAGCTGTCAACGGTATCTACAGTGCCTACGGGCAGGTGCCATTCTACACATGGCATCTCGTGGACGGGCGTTCCGACGAGACCTGGGTCACCGGATCGGACATACTGCCCTACCATACCTTTAACGGTACCACCATGTGCAGCCACAAATACAACCTCGGAGCATGGACTCAGCTATATACCGTTGTGGTCAACGCCAACAAGGTCATCAACACCATCGACAATATAGCCTATCTCTCCAATGATGCCAAGAACCAACAGAAGGGCGAGGCATACTTCCTGCGTGCACTGGCCTATTTCGATCTCGTACGTCTCTGGGGCAACGTGCCCATCTCTACCGATGTCCTTACTGTCAACGCCAGTATGACCGTCAAGCAGTCGACACCCGCTGAGGTATATACCCTGATTGAGTCCGACCTCAAGACGGCCATAGAGCTGCTCAACGACAATCCGACTACCTACGACGGCAAGTCGACGACTTATGGCGGACAGGCGACAAAGTCGGCCGCCAAGGCTCTTATGGGACGCGTCCTTATGATGGAAGCCGGATATCCCATGAATATCACCGAAAAGTACGCAGAAGCCATGACCTACCTTAAAGAAGTCATCGACTACAG
>CAVINS010000129.1:0-744 GCA_963643925.1 Bacteroidaceae bacterium | reverse complement strand
GGCTGCATGAGAACGACAACAAGAACTTCATCTTCGAAGTGCAATATACCAATGTAACTGACTTGGGCAACCCTGTCACCATCTACACCACCCCGACCTACTACGACAACTCGTACTCGAGGAAGCTCAGTGTCTATGGCTGCGAGCCCAGCGTACAACTTTTCGGCAACGAAGATGAGGGGATAGACTATCGCAAGGACTTCACCTACGACACGGAGTCTTCCGATGTCGCCTTCATATGGAAGTGGGTAGAGGCTGATGCCAAGCGCGCGAAAGCCGGGTACTCCTCCTACAAGTCGTCCATTTCGGATGCCACGATGTATCCGCAGAACTATCCCATCATACGTTTCGAGGACGTGCTCTTGCTTTATGCCGAGGCTTGTCTGGCAAAAGGAAATGATCTGGGCAATGGTCTGAAATACTTCAACAAGGTATATACCCGACGCTGGGATGATGCCGCCGACCGCGAAACCTATGCCAAGACCGCATACACGCTCGACGACATCAAGACAGAACGTCGCATGGAGTTTGTCGGCGAGGGTATACGCTGGTACGATATGGTTCGTTGGAATACCTACGTGGATGATATCAAGTCGATGTTTGAACACTACATCAACAACAGCACCAGCACCACAGCCATTTCCAACTATCGCACTTACATCAACAGCAACGTCGGCACGCACATCAACCTGCTGCCGATACCGTACAACCAGCTTCACATCGTCGAGGGTCTCTACAAGCAGA
>CAVINS010000128.1:0-5198 GCA_963643925.1 Bacteroidaceae bacterium | reverse complement strand
TGACGCACTATAATTTGTACAAATTCGATTACAACGGAACAACGTGGAATGTAAAACTAGAAGTATTGGATAATGGCATGGAACAATTCTATTGTATGCTGCAAATGTACGAACAAAATAAATACAAACAACAATATGAAGCAGAAATTTTTACTTGAAGCAAAAAAAATGGTGAAAGAAGCCGGGTATCACGATGCAAAACGTGTCGGAAAATGGAAGGAATACGAAGTTGTCGAACCAATCTTCACCGATGGCGAGAATCACTTCATCGGCTTTCCTCTCGGAGAGAGCGGGCTCCTGGCCTAAAGTGAACTTGCATTCGAACGCTGCAAACAAAGCGAGCTGTTGCTCGAGTGCATCGTCTACGATGCAAAGGTGAAGCAAAAGGAAATCATGTGCAAGTGTTAGGCGATGATTAACACCCGTCCAAGGGAAAGGTTAAATTTTAGAACGCCACGTGAGTGCCTTTACGAAAAGATTTTGTAACTTTGCATTTGCTTGTGAATTCACGTTTGCGTCTCAGCAATCTTATCCACAAATAAAACCAAAGTTCTCCGCAATGAAACTAAGCATCATCATTCCTGTATACCGCACGGAGCGCACGCTCCAGCGTTGCGTGGAGAGCATACTCTCGCAAGACTTCGCCGACTATGAGCTGATACTCGTAGACGACGGATCACCCGATGCCTGCCCTCTGATATGCGATGATTATGCACGGAGAGACAAGAGGGTAAAATTAGTGCACAAGGCGAACGGCGGACTGAGCGATGCACGCAATGCCGGCATCCGGCTAGCCTCTGCACCCTACATTACCTTTGTGGACAGTGACGATGCACTTGCCCCTAATACATTGGCTGAGCTTATGGACGAACTGGAACAGTATCCAGAAGTTGACATCCTGGAATATCCAACCCTGGAACGCTGCGGCAATGCCCAGCGCGAACATCTGCTTTTCTTTGAGCCATATACTTATAATAAGGTATTGGACTATTGGTTTCACACTAGAGCATGGCAACACACTTATGCCTGCAATAAAGTGTACAAAATGCAGCTGTTCGACAAAACAGAGTTCCCCGTGGGCAAAATCTTTGAAGATGTGTGGACACTCCCACAACTCCTTGGCCTCACTACTGCAGAAAATATATCTGGAAGTAGTGGCGTAGGACGCCTTACCATCCGCACCACTAATCGCGGTCTCTATCGCTATTGTTGGAATGAGGCAGGAATTACGGCACGTGCCTCTTATCAAGACCTCCGCTCACTCTACAATGCGCACAACGCCACGCTCGCTGCCCTAATGAGGCAATTAACACCTGAAGACTACCATAACTATGGCGCAGACCTCCAAGATTTTATGCTGCGCATCCTTAACGTCTTGCTTGACCTCTATGAGCTGTCTGGCAGATATGAACCCAATCCATCCCTTCTCAATCATGTGAAAATACTTGGCAAAGCTGTGAACATCACCTCCTGTAAACTCAAATTTTTAAACATATTAGGTTATCATGCACTATGCAGACTCAACAAACTCATACACAAAATATACAGACGCCATTAGTGACTTTTATCGTCACCACATACAATCTGCCTGTAGAATATCTCAGAACTTGTCTGGAGAGCATTCTGCACCTCTCGCTGAGTGTGCACGAGCGCGAGATAATTCTTGTGGATGACGGTTCCGACCTCTCGCCCCTGAAAGACTTGTCCGATATCATAGACCAAATCACCTACGTGCACCAATCAAATGGCGGTGCTTCCGTGGCTCGCAATACGGGACTGCGGATGGCTCACGGCAAGTATGTGCAGTTTGTCGACGGTGACGACTGGCTGCTGCAGGCACCCTATGAGCACTGCCTCGATCTGGCACGCTACCACAATCCGGACATAGTGTATTTCACCTTTACCGACAAGCAGACCAATGAGGTGCAGGTGCCCTTTTCCTACACCGAACCGGTGAGCGGGAGCAGCTTCCTGCGCAACCAGAACTTAAGAGTTACAAGGAGCTACATTTTCAGGCGAGGCATTCTGCAGAACCTGCGCTTCACACCCGGTTTACTTAATGAAGACGAAGAATTTACTCCCCTGCTCTTCCTGCGTGCCGAGCGAGTCATCACCACCGATGCGAAGGCCTACTTCTATCGTCAGCGCAAAGGATCTCTTACCCACACTGGCCAAAACAAGCGCACAGCTCTGCAACGCCTCAACGACACGGAACGCATCATCTACCATCTCGATGATGTGGCCTGCCATCTTTCAAGTACAGAACGGGCGGCTCTGGGCCGCCGCGTGGCGCAGCTCACAATGGACTATCTCTACAACATCATCATCTACACGCGCAGCCGCCGCCAGCTCAACGAGCGCATCAGCCGACTGCACGACCACGGACTCTTTCCCCTGCCAGATAAGCACTACACGTGCAAATACACACTCTTCCACCACGCCATCAACAACCCTATACTTCGCGAGATGATGGTGATAGCCTTGCCCAAGATAAAATAAAAAAAGAAACATGAAAATACTGCTCTTAGGAGAATACAGCAATGTCCACGCCACATTGGCAGAAGGCCTCAAAGCCTTGGGCCATGAGGTAACCGTGCTTTCCAACGGCGACTTCTGGAAGGACTATCCGCGCGACATTGATTTGGTGAGACGGCCAGGACATCTGGGCGGACTGCTCTATATGGCTCACCTTTATGCCCTCTTGTCACGTCTGCGGGGTTACGACGTTGTGCAACTCATCAATCCTATGTTTCTGGAATTGAAGGCAGAACGTATTTTCCCAGTTTATCATTACCTGCGCCAGCACAACAAGTGTGTGGTGATGGGGGCCTTCGGTATGGATTATTACTGGGTGAACACCTGTTGCACCACTATGCCCCTGCGCTACAGCGATTTCAATATGGGCAAAGAACTGCGCACCAATGCCGATGCCCTCAAAGAGCGTAAAGATTGGCTCGGCACGGCTAAAGAGAAACTCAACCGCTTCATTGCTGCAGACTGCGACGCCATCGTTGCCGGGCTCTACGAATATTGGGTGTGCTATCATCCAGACTTTCCTACCAAGACCCATTTTATTCCCTTCCCCATCAAGTGTAAAGAGGATACAGAAAAAAAGTGGTTAGAAGGAAAACTTTCGGCAGTCAGTGACTCAAAAACTCCCCACAAGCTCCGCCTCTTCATAGGCATCAACAGGGAACGAAGTGAATATAAAGGCACCGACATCATGCTGCGTGCAGTCAAAGCCATCGCCGGAAAATATCCCGACCACATAGACTTGCGCATTGCCGAGAACGTACCCTTTGCACAGTATCAGGAAATGATGAACGACAGCGATGCCATTCTCGATCAGCTCTACAGCTACACACCCTCCATGAACCCCCTTGAGGCCATGTCGCGCGGCATCATCTGTATCGGTGGCGGCGAACCCGAGAACTATGCCATTCTGCACGAGGATCAGCTCCGCCCTATCGTCAACGTGCAGCCCTTCTACGACAGCGTCTACGAGCAACTCGAACACCTCGTACTCCATCCAGAACTTCTACCCCTACTCAAAGAACAAAGCATTGCCTACATCCGCCGCCACCACGACCACTTGAAAATAGCACGTGCCTACGAACATTTGTACAAAGAAATCATGTCTTAAATATAGAGAACATCCATTGTTCACACTTCATCCATGCAATGCTGGGCTTGTAACCATCGATAAACAAAGAAATTCCCACTTCTGAAGCAACCCATATTGAGCTTCAAGGAATAGGAGCCAGCTCTTTCCGAGAGCGTTAAAGGGAAGCCTCTCCTAAATCCTCCCCTGAAGGGAAGGACCTACCATCCGAATGGGCGAGCAGGAAAGTGTGTGGCAATAGGAGCTAGCTCTCTCCGAGAGCGTCAAAGCGAGCGTGGGAATTAGTGGGCAGTATTGTATAGTGTATATAATAATAAGGTGCGAGCTGTTGCTCGAGTGTCATCGCCGACGATGCAAAGGCGAAGCAAAAGGAAATCATGTGCAAATGTTTAGCGATAATTTGTATTTTTCTTTTATGTCTGTTTTTGAAATTTGTAGCCTTGAAATTGAAATTTCTTCCTTAACTGTTGGTTTGTGTTGTATTTCTTCTTATCTTTGCAACGCTGTAAACTTACCTTTATGAATACAAACGGTTATATCTCTCATCTTTACAAAGACCCGGGAACCAATCAATGGTTCTTTCAGTCGAACGAAGAGCACACAGAAGGGGTTGCACGATTGGCATCTTCTTTTGCCGGTGAATTTGGTATGGTAGAGTGGGGAAGAGCTATCGGACTCCTTCACGACAAGGGGAAAGAGTCGAACGCATTCCAACGACATATCAAGAAAAGCAGTGGATATGACCCGACAATAACCGATGTGGGGGACTATCACCACGCTTTTGTTGGGGCAAAGATTGCGGAGAAACTTTATGGTAAATCGGCAGAGAACCTTTTGGTCAACCAGATATACTCTCACCATACGGGTTTGCACGACTGTGGAGATATGCAGGAATTGGAAAAAGAGATTCCTGCAGAAGTGGATGTAAACGTGCGGAAGTGCGATTTGAACAAACCTTCATTTACAACAGGCTGCAATGATTTCCATCATCTGTCGCGAATGCTTTTCTCTTGTCTCGTGGATGCAGACTTTCTAGATACTGAATTATTTATGGATGCAGAATCGCACAAGTTGCGTGGTAGAGGCGAGAGTCTGCAGGTGCTTGATGCAAAACTTGATGCTTATCTTGCCCGTCTGAAGGAAAGTGCAAAAGATAGTGCAGTGAACATGATTCGCGCGCAGGTGCAGCGGTGTTGTCTCGAGTCGGCACCTTCACCAAAAGGATTCTATTCGCTTACTGTGCCGACAGGTGGCGGCAAAACCCTCTCATCGCTCCTGTGGGCTATGAAGCATGCTTTGCACAACTGCCAGAAGCGCATCATCATAGCCATTCCCTATACCAGTATCATCGTGCAGACAGCTTCGATACTGAAGAGCATCTTTGGTGAGGAAAATGTGTTGGAACACCATTCCAATGTCGACCCGGAGCAGATAAAGGATGAAAAACTGCGCCATAGGATGAGCATGGCTGCAGAAAACTGGGATGCTCCCATCATTGTGACAACCAATGTGCAGTTGTTTGAGTCGATGTTCAGCAACAGCCCGTCGGCGTGCCGCAAGCTGCATAACATCGTCA
>CAVINS010000127.1:3472-5237 GCA_963643925.1 Bacteroidaceae bacterium | reverse complement strand
GCAATACGCCACCCACCATCATCTTCCATTCCAATACCGACCACACCGTGTCTCCACTCAACAGCATTGCTTTCTATACTGCCATGTTGAAAGCGGAGCGTCAATGCACGCTGCACCTGTATCCGACAGGCCGTCACGGCTGGGGATTCCGCAGCACCTTCCAGTACCACGACCAGATGCTTGCCGAACTGACCCGATGGCTCAATACATCCCTCCTCAAAACCGATACAACGCCCGAACCTTTAAAAAAGTAAGAAAAAACCATGCATGCTAAACCTTTTGTCCTTTCCTTGGTTCTTTACGCCATAACGCTCGCGGCCATGGCACAGCAGACCATTTCCCTCGATGGTACCTGGCGTTTCAAGTACTGTCCCGATGCCCAGACTGCCGACCGGTATGTGTCGCAGCAGTTCTATGCCAACGACTACGATGTTTCGGCCTTCGACCAGCAGCCCGTACCTTCCAACTGGGCACTGCAAGGCTATGAGGAACCTGTCTACCGGGGCTTTCCCGACGACAAAGCTTCCGAGGGTCTGTACGTGCGCATCTTCAAGCTGCCACAGACGGAACTCAAGCGGGCGCTGCTCCATTTTGGCGGTGTATGGGCATCGGCCGAAGTGTGGGTCAATGGAAAGTATGTCGGCCGTCACGACAGCGGTTATACATCCTTCACCTTCGATATCTCCGACTTTGTCAAGAGAGGTGCCGACAACCGTCTTGCCGTACGCGTCAGACAGGTATACCGTTCCTATAAGTTCGATACCTACGACGACTGGACCCTGGGTGGCATCTATCGTCCCGTAACCATAGAACTGATGCCCAAGTGCTTGTGGATAGACCACGTGCAGACCCTACAGACCTTCAGCGACAACTACCGCAAGGCAGTGCTGACAGCCCGCGTCTTTGTCTGCGACATGCAGAAACAGCTCCGGCCGGGCAACTATCCCACGCCCGGCGCTCCTTATCAGCTGCGTGCTACCTTGACAGACCCCAAGGGAAATGTCGTGGCAGAAACAGCCGAGACCGTCCCGTCCCATGTGGCGACCGGCCGGCAGACCGACCTGACGCTGAGGGTGACAGACCCGCAGCTGTGGAATGCTGAAACGCCGAATCTCTATCGCCTCGATATTACTCTTTTCCTTCCGAAAGCCGGCCTGGAGGACGACCGGCAGGAATGGGAGCCGGCCCCGCTTATGCAATGGAGCGACCGTATCGGCCTGCGTGAGATAAAGACCTCGAAAGACGGCACACCGATGCTGTGCATCAATGGTCAGAAGGTGACGCTGCGTGGTGTCAACTATCATAACGAATACCCTACCGTTGGACGTGCGCAAACCAAGGAAATGTGGATTAAGGACCTTCAGCAGATGAAGCGTACCAATATCAACTACCTGCGCCTTTGCCATTACCCGCATGCGCAGGAGTTTATAGAACTCTGCGACTCTATGGGGTTCTACTGCACCGAGGAAATATCCTTGGGCGGTGCCTCCCAGCTTATGTATGAACCCGCACAGTGCAATATGGTGCTCATGCGTACCTACGAGACCGTCACACGAGACCTCAACCGCCCCAGCATCATCTGTTGGACCGTGGGCAACGAAGATGCCTTCACACCGCTCCATCAGGCTGCGGCACGTGCTTGCAAGGCCTTCGACCCTACACGTCCCCGCCTTATTCCCTGGCGCTACGAAAACCACTTGCCTCTAGACGACATTGATATGCTGTCGGTGCATTATTGGCACCCGCGTGAGTGCGACTCTCTGAC
>CAVINS010000127.1:2342-3309 GCA_963643925.1 Bacteroidaceae bacterium | reverse complement strand
TGTTTTCCCTGTCAGCGATACGCTGGATCTTTCTGGAACTGCCGATAACTCCGGCCGGAAAGCCACATCCCAAATAGTTCTCTACAACGGCTACGACTTTACCGACATGAGCAGCGCCACTATCTCGTGGCAGACTTACGATGCCCGAGGTAAAATCCAGAAAAAAGGCAGCATGCAGGCTCCGCAGGCAGCGCCACACACCACGGCAAGCATCTCTCTGCCGGTAAAGAACACGGCCTATGCCCACCTCACCTTTATCGCCGCCACCGGCGACACGCTTGGCCAGCGCTCCGTAACCTTTGATGCCGGGCAAGCCCTGTCCTCCCGGAAAACCAGTGCCTCCAGCCTCTCTGCCGCCCGAGTCCTGCTCTCCACCATGAAGCCCTGCGTATGGCGTAAACTCGACAACAGCGAGGCGAGTGTCATCGGCAGCAAGCTCGTGCGGCGTGCCCCCAAGGACTGGACGAAGTACACCGTACAAGACCTTGGCAACAATAGCTATTTGTATGTGTATAACGATTCCAACACGGTGCGGTTCTCCTATACGCTGACAGAAATTCCCGAGGGTATACGTGTCAATTATACCATCAAACCGACACTTTCTGTGCCTCGCGTTCCTGTGGTCGGTGTCACCCTCGATATGCCCAAGGCTATCGATGGGCTGCGCTGGCGCGGTCTGGGCCCGATGAACTGCTACAGCAATAAATACCGTGCAGCTATAGATGGCGTATGGAACGTGAAGGATGCCGCCGAAGCCACGCCCGGCAGCAGTATCGGCAGCAAGCGCACCCGCTGGATAGAGACCTGCGGCTACCATATCGACAACGATGGCTACGTAGAGGCCGAAGGCGCTACCTTACGAATCCTCAAGGGCATCGCAGCACGTCCCGAAAAAGGCCGTCGCGCCAACGACGAATTCCCCGACTACGGCAGCACCGCCGCCGACCCGGCTATCAGTGGTTTCTTC
>CAVINS010000127.1:0-2312 GCA_963643925.1 Bacteroidaceae bacterium | reverse complement strand
TTCATCATTTCCTTCCTGCTCTCTGTCTTGACGCTCGGCGCCTGGGCGGAGAATGTCAGTGGCACCCATCGTGCCCTCTTCGCCTGCCGTGCCTTGTCCCGACCCACCACCTACAACAAGGCCGGCCAAAGCAACAATGCCTTCGTTTCCTGGCGCCGCCGCTCCTACGACGATGCCAACACCAGCTACGAGCTCTACCATAATGGCACGCTCTATGGCACCTACACCTCCGTCACGAATGTCACCACCAAGGGCATCAATGTTGCTGAAGGTACCCACCTTTTCACCCTCGTGGTGAAACAGAATGGTGTGGAAACAGAACGCGATGCCGACGTTCCCATGCGGGCGGCACACTACATCAACATCAAACTCGACATGCCCGATGACGGTCGCGGACTGAAGGGTGCAGTAGAGGATGCCTACACCACCAAAGATGCCGTATGGGCTCCCGACGACTGTTCTGCCTACGACATGGACGGCGACGGCGAACAGGAGATAATCCTTAAGTGGAAACCCGACAATGCCATGGACAACACGGGCAACCTCATTACCTCCAACACCTTCCTCGACTGTTATAAACTCGACGGTACACGGCTTTGGCGCATCGACCTCGGTCAGAATATCCGTTCCGGTTCGCACTATACCCAGTTTCTGTGTTACGACTACGACGGCGACGGCAAGGGCGAACTCATCGTCAAGACAGCGCCCGGCACCATCGACGGAGAGGGAAACTATATCATGAATGGCCTGAACAAAAACAAGAACTACTACAACGCCAAAGGCAAGATTTTCTCCGGTGAGGAATGGCTTACCTGCTTTGACGGCACTACGGGCGCGGAACTGAAGACTGTCGACTACTATCCGTGCTATGCCAAGCATGCCGCAGACAACTGGGGCGATGGTGCGGGCAAGACCGGCTACAACCGCGGCACCCGCTTCAAGGCCGCCGTGGCCGTGCTTCCCGTCGACGGCTCTGCCAAGCCCTGTGCTGTGATGATGCGCGGCTACTACACCTACTCCTATTCAACGGCTTACACCTGGGATGGCAAGGACCTGTCCATAGTGTGGAAGCACGAGTCGACGAAAGGCAAGGACGAAGGCACCTACGGACAGGGTGCGCACTCGGTGGCTGTCGGCGATGTCGACAACGACGGCTACGACGAAATTGTCGTCGGCTCGGCCTGTATCGACCACGATGGCTCCACGCTTTGGCGCACGGGTCTCGGACATGGCGATGCCCTGCATCTGGGCGAGTTCGATCCCGACAACGAAGGAATGGAGGTATATTTCTGTACCGAGAGCCCCACAGTGCCCTACGATGCCGTCATCGTTTCTGCCAAAGACGGAAAAGTGCTATATGGTTCTCCACAGTCCGGTTACGATACAGGACGCTGTATTGCACTCGACATGGACCCCACCGTACGTGGTGCAGAACTGATAGACTACACCAATCTGCCTATCTACAACGCTTACGGCGGCATTGTCTGCGAAGACTGGAAAGCTGTCAGTGCCTCTGGCCACGGCAACAATCTCAACTTCCGCATCTATTGGGACGGCGACCTGTGCGACGAGATGCTCGACCGTACATACATCGACAAGTGGAATCCGGAAGGGAAGAACACGACACGTATCTATGTGCCAAGGACCCATGGTCTGAAGGCCGACCGGGCTATCGGCAAGAACGGCCCCAACCTCGTAGCAGATCTTCTTGGCGACTGGCGTGAGGAGTACGTCAACTATGCCTTGGTGGATAGCGTGTATTACCTTGTGCTACACACCACGAACGTACCAAGCGACTACGCCCTGCCTTGGCTGCGCGACGACCATGTATACGATATGGCCATCGCCTGGCAGAACGTTGCCTACAACCAGCCGCCACATCTCTCGTACAGCCCGATGGACTACTTCTCCATGCAACCGACATACAAGGCCGACAAGACAACTGCCATCGAGCAAGTGTCCGCAAGCGACAATCGCAACCCGGCGGCCCTGGACACCGAGGTTATTTACAACATCTACGGCCAGCGCGTCACCACCACTATTCCGGGATGCCTATACATTACCAACGGCCGTAAGTTCATAGCCAAGTAATAGCCCATACTACGTCTGCTTAAATCACCCTGCGATGCCGTCCTTGCGGAATTGTGAGGGTGATTTGCCGTAGATGCCCTTGAAGATACGCGAGAAATAGTAGGGGTCGTTAAGACCCACTTTATAGCATATCTCGGAAATGTTATCGTCGGTTTGCAACAACAACTCGGCAGCACGCTTCATACGCTTGATGCGCACGTACTCGTGGGGCGTATATCCAA
>CAVINS010000126.1:0-5286 GCA_963643925.1 Bacteroidaceae bacterium | reverse complement strand
CGCTCAAACATTTATCATCAACAATTGAAGCAGTATGTCTCTAACGGAAAAATAAGTTCATTTTCTACTAATGGCTTAGGCAAAGTTTATATTCCTATTCAGCCAAAAGAAAAACAAAATGAAATCGTCGCCACGCTCGACACCTTCGAGGCTTATATTACAAAGTTAGAGCGGCTGATTGCCCTGCGGCAGAAGCAGTACGAGTACTACAGAGAGCGGCTTTTGACTTTCGCTTAAACCACATCAATAACAAAAAATAATATGGCAGAAAACTACAACATCATAGCAGAGCAGAACGAGAGCACCGTGATGGCCCGTTATGAGTCTGCGCCGCGCAGCGGAAGCGTCTACCAAAGTGAGGCACAGCTGGAGCAGTGGCTCGTCTGCCAACTGCAGCGGCAGGGCTACGGACGCCCCACTGTGCGCAACGAAGAGGAACTGATGGCGAACCTGCGCCAGATGCTGGGCGAGGCCAACAACACCACGTTCTCTGACGGCGAGTGGCAACGGCTGGAGCAGCAGATAGCCAACGACGCGCTCACCCTCGAGGACAAGGCCGCCATGATTCAGGCCGACAACACCGCCATCTCGCTCGAGCGCGACAACGGCACGCGCACCAACGTCCACCTGCTCCACAAGGACAACCCCTTCCGCAACCGCCTGCAGGTCATCAACCAATACGTGCCCGAAGGCGGCACTCACGCCAACCGCTACGACGTCACGCTGCTCGTCAACGGTCTGCCGCTGGTTCACATCGAGCTGAAGCGACGCGGCGTGAGCATCCGGGAAGCCTTCAACCAAATAAACCGCTACGCCCGCGAATCGTTCTGGGCAGGCCGCGGCATGTTCGACTACATACAGATCTTCGTCATCAGCAACGGCACGGAGACAAAATACTACAGCAACACCACGCGCTACGCCCGCGAGCGCGAAGCCGACAGGGCCCGGGGCAAACGCAAGGTGCAGAGCAACTCGTTCGAGTTCACCAGCTACTGGAGCGATGCCGAGAACCACCTCATCTGCGACCTCGAGGACTTCACCCAGACCTTCCTCGCGCCCCACACGCTGCTCAATGTGCTGACTCGCTACTGCGTGTTCAACACCGACCGCGAACTGCTTGTGATGCGCCCCTACCAGATAGCCGCCACCGAGCGCATCACGCTGCGCATCCGCCAGGCGCTGCTGGGCCGCTGGCAGGGCTCAACCCGCGCCGGAGGCTACATCTGGCACACCACGGGCTCGGGCAAGACCCTCACCTCGTTCAAGACGGCACAACTTGCCACGCGCATCGACGGCGTCTACAAGGTGCTCTTTGTGGTCGACCGCCAGGACCTCGACTACCAGACCATGAAGGAGTACGACCGCTTCTGCCCCGACTGCGCCAACGGCAACGCCAACAGCAGCATACTGCTTCGCCAACTCAGCCCCACCGACCCCTCGCGCATCATCATCACCACCATACAGAAGATGGCCGTGCTGCTCAAGAAGGGCAAGATTGACCCGGACGTACTGCAGCGCAACTTCGTGTTCATCTTCGACGAGTGCCACCGCTCGCAGTTCGGCGAGATGCAGCGGCTCGTCAAGCGCAACTTCAAGCGCTACATTATGTTCGGCTTCACAGGCACTCCCATCTTCGGCGTGAACGCCACGACCACAGTGAAGGGCGACACGATGACCACGGCGCAGGTGTTCGGCGGCGAACTCGACGACAAGGGCAACCACACGCGCGCCCTCCACACCTACACCATCATCAATGCCATCAACGACCGGAACGTGCTCAAGTTTAATGTGGAGTACCGCACGCAGACGGCAGAAACCGCCGACGGCGAGAAGGTGGAGAACACCGACTGGCTCGACCCACTGCGCATAACCGCCAACGTGGCGTACCTGCTCAGCCACTTCGACATCAAGACCAAGCAGCAGAGCGCCTGGCAAGCCACGCGCCTCGTGAACGTGACCGATGTGGTGCGCAACTACCGCCGAAGCAAAGAAAGCCAGGTGGCAGAAGAGCGCACGAAGACCGCCGTCGCGGGCTTCAACTCCATACTGGCGTGCGACAGCGTGCGGATGGCCATGGCCTACTACACCGAACTGGAGCGGCAGATGGCCCTGCCCGGAGCGCGCCAGCTGCGCATAGCCACCATCTACACCGCCGCAGCCAACGAAGCGGAAGGCGACGTGATGGGCAACATCGAGGAAGACCCCGAGAACATCAAGAGCCTCGACCAGCCGAGCCGCGACTTCCTCGACGCGTGCATAAAGAGATACAACAAGGCGTTCGGCACTTCGTACGACACCAGCGCCGAGAAGTTCCAGAACTACTACAAAGACGTGTCGCTGCGCACCAAAAACAAGGAGATAGACCTGCTCATCGTGGTGGGCATGTTCCTGACGGGCTTCGACGCCAAGTGCCTCAACACGCTGTGGGTGGACAAGAACCTCAGGATGCACGGACTGCTGCAGGCCTACAGCCGCACCAACCGCATCCTCAATGCCGTGAAGAACTGCGGCAACATCGTCTGCTTCCGCAACCTCGAGGATGCCACCAACCGCAGCTTCGGCCTGTTTGGCGACGTCAACGCCAACAGCATCATCCTGATGCGCACCTTCGACGAATACTATGGCGGCTACGACGAGGACGGCAAGCACTACGCCGGCTACCGCGAACTGGCCGACGCATTGCTGAGCGACTTCCCGCTAGGCCAACTCGGTCCGTCGATACCGATAGACGACAAGGTGGCGTTCGTAAGGCTCTACGGACAGCTGCTCAAGTCGACCAACCTGCTGGTGAGCTTCGACCAGTTTAACCCCGAAGACCGCGACGAGCGCAATGCCGTGCGCATCATCAGCGAGGGCGACCGCCAGGACTACCAGTCGTGGTACCTCAGTTTCCGCGACGACATCAAGGCAGACCAGAGCGGAGGCGGCAACGGAGGCGGTGGCGGCGATTTGGCTCGCCAGGACACGCCCGCCGACGGACTGGAGTTTGAGATGGAACTCATCCGGCAGGTCGACATCGACATCCCCTACATCCTGGCGCTCGTCAAGAAGTATCACGACAGCAACTGCGAGGACACCACCCTCATAGGCAGTGTGACACGCAGCGTCACCTCCAGCCCGCGCCTGCGCGAGAAGAAGGACCTCATCGACGGCTTCATACGCACCATACGTCCCGGCGACCCCACCGACGTCTACGACCACTGGAACGACTACATCGCCCGCCAGAAGGAGGAGGAGCTGGCACGCATCATCGGCGAGGAGAAGCTGAAGGACGAGGCGACACGCCAGTTTGTTCAGAAGTCGCTCCACGACGGCTATGTGGAGGAGAACGGCATTGCCGTCACCCAACTGCTGCCACCGATGCCCGTGTTCGGCGCCGGGCGGCTGCGCGAGACGAAGAAGACCACGGTGATAGAGAAACTGAAGCGGTTTGTGGCCAGGTTCACCGACCTGTAGGCAAACCGCGCAAGACAATATAATGTTGAACATATCAAATCAATGAAAACGAAAGAATTTAGGTAGAAAACGACATACCGCAGGAGCCTATCCCTATAGGTAGGTGCACAACAGAAATGAAAAAGCGTTGTCAGCAAGTGTAAATCTTATCGCTCAGAAACGACCAAACTTCTCAGTAGAAGACAAGCATAAACTTCAAGGATGACGACAAGCGGCGCTCATGTGTGTAGATATCCAAAGACCAAAATCTACGGCGTGGGCACTACTTGTATGGTTCAATCTGAAGTTTTTGGCTTTGGTCGGCCTCTGGGCGATGATTGTCTGCGAGTGGATGCCCGCGCTTTTTCAAACCATACAATATATATGACAGACACCAAAACGGAATACTTATCCATCCTGGAGCAACTCAAGGAAGCGTACATGGCATGTTTTAACGAGTTCGAAGGAGACAAGACTGTGCGTAAACTATCCCTGCTGATTGCCCTGTTCGAGGGCGGCGAATACTTCGAAACCGTCAACACAGGGCTGAAGGACAAACTGGTGATAGACATCGACCGCGACGTGGACTATTTGGCATGGGGCAACCCCGCAATGTGGACTGCGTTCAAAAAGAAAGCCGAACCGGACTCCGCTAGCCAGAAAAACAAAACGCTGGCAAGGGAGCGGGACGAAGCGTTCGCCAACAGACTGACGGACATGCTGCCACCGCGGCCCTTGAACGACCCCAAAAGAACCGAAGGCCTCACCTACACGGAACTGGAGAAATTCAAAGATACCATCAACAATCTGATAAACCCACACGTGTTCAGCGACCAAATGATGGACTTCGCCATCGACGCGGCTCTGAAAAAGCTCTGCAAGGCACTCTGCAGCATCCGCAATACAATCGGCGAAAGGCATACAATCGAGAAATACGAAAAACTCTACAAAAGCGTAAGGAATCATTATATCACCAATGGAACAGGACCGAAAGTGGCCAATGAATACGAGGAATGGAAAGCATCGTCCATAGACGAAGAGATTTCAGAAATCGCTTACGTGGAACATGCGAAGGCTACAGTCGTAGACCTGCTGAAATCCGGTGTGATAGACCATATTATAGGTGCGGGATTCACTAAGCAACAGAAAGCGGAGTACTGCCAGGAAATCGACTTCGATGACTATAACTTCCCGCCCGACAAGAATCCTGCGGTGCCCTACAGCCGATTCCGTAGCATCTACCGCTACAGCGACGGCAAGTATCAGGTAGATCCCCAAAAGGCAGGCCGCCTCATGTTCAACCTTCGCAAAAAAACCGACTTGTTGGAGGCCTTCTTTCGGCACGACCACACACTGAAGCTCATCATCAAAGACATCAACACCCTGCGGGCTGCCCATGCGAAGACAGCCGGCGAGGACGACATAGCGCCGCAGTGCCGTTTCAGCGCCGAGCAGATAAAGAGCTCCGGCATCGCAGAGAAACACGCGCACGTTGTCCTGGCCATAATGGACAGTATGGTGACCACCAACACTAAAAAATCGTATTGGTTTTGCTTTTACAGCGTGTTGCTGGAGAAGAAGTGGATTGAAGAAAATGTAAGAGGCTTTTGCACCAAAATGAAGAATATTTTCGGTGTTGGTTTGGATCAAGCTTCGATGAATCAAAATAAAAAAGAAATGGGCACAATCATCGAAAAGTGGAACGAAACAGACACACGGAACAAGGGGAAAAAGGCTTTCGCCATTCAGTTCAAGAACGCCATTGATGATTACTATGAAAAGAAACGGGAGTCGGTGAAACCCTGGAACTCATAAAGAAAATCCGCACATTCCACCTACTTCATCCTACAC
>CAVINS010000125.1:0-5325 GCA_963643925.1 Bacteroidaceae bacterium | reverse complement strand
TGACTACACCGATGATACCGTCTGCACCTTTGCCTGTGCAGAAGCTCTATTGCACTATGCAGACATGGCAAACACGCTATGGAGTAGAGGACGTGCCGACTTTAACCGTGGCTTTGGCGGTCGCTATGCACGGTGGCTTATTGCGCCAAAGGTAGGGCCTGCATACAATTCGTTCGGAAACGGTAGTGCCATGCGTTGCTCTGCTGCAGGATTCATGGCAAAGACAAAAGAGGAGTGTGTAGAACTTGCCACGCAAACAGCCCTTCCAACTCACGACCACCACGAAGGAATAAAAGGTGCAGTGGCCACAGCGTTGGCCATCTATTACGCCATGCACGGCGAAAGCAAGGACTTCATCCGTAAGAATGTACTGGACGAATATTATTCCGACTGGAGCACGAAGACGTATGAGAGCATAAAGCCGGGATATTATTTCGACGAGACTTGTCAACTGACTGTTCCTGCGGCCTTGATTTGCTTCTTGGAAAGCAGCGACTATGCAGATTGTCTGAAACTTGCCATTTCTCTTGGCGGTGATGCTGACACCCTTGCTGCCATTGCCGGTCCTATGGCATACGCCTTCTATAAGGAAATGCCTGAAGAACTCGTAGAGAATGCCAAGAAAAAACTTCCCGAGTGGATGCTCTGCATCAACGAAGAGTTTGACAACTATTGTAACACCCTTTAAATCGCACCCACTATGCCAACAATAAACGTAGAACGATTCATAGACATACAAGATGAGTCCAACCATTATGAAAGGGCCCTGCAAGAAGTGAAAGATGGCAGGAAACTGTCACATTGGATTTGGTATATCTTCCCTCAGATAAAGGGATTGGGACACAGCATGATGTCCAAGACCTATTCCATTGGCTCTCTTCTTGAAGCAAAGGCTTATTTGGAGAACGGCGTTCTGCGCGACAGACTGTATGAAGTAACTGACGCCCTGCTCAACCACACCGACGACTCTGCAGAATATATCTTCGGTGATCTGGATGCGATGAAGGTAAAGTCGTGTATGACAATATTTGATATAGTGTCGCCACATGATGTTTTCAAAGATGTACTAGACTCGTTTTATGACGGAAACCGGTGTAAGGCTACCTTGTCCCGAGTGAACGCTGAGCTAAAGTACTACACAGATGATTCTGCATTTGAGCGTAACGGCATAAATAAAAATTTACGAGGTTTCTTCGAGAGAAGTAGTTGTGAGGCACAAGACATGACTTGGGAGCAAACCATTGCTACGCAATTCGACCTTGTGCAACGTGGTGACACTATGCAAAAAATGACAGCATATTATCTGTGGCACAAGGATTTGATGCCATATAGAGTGAGCGATGTGGAGCTTAGCATGACCAACCATATGCAAATGTTTGTCTATGAATGCATGGACCAGGTCAAAGATAGGGACGCACTTGCCATATTGGACAATATACAAAAAGCAGGCGACAATATACATGATGTGATTGAAGCTGCGGAATACTTCGACAACTCGTTGGCTGCACTGTTGCAAAATGCCATTACACGCAATCTCGTCACAGATTACATCAAAGCGCATTCATTGGCAAAGCCAATTGATAACACAGACAAGCGAGAGTATCATGGTATAGTCCGCCCAGAATTTACGCCGGGCAAACTAGGTGAATTGAAACCTGACGAGGTCTTCGTTTTCGGAAGCAACTTGAATGGGTATCATGGAGGCGGAGCCGCCCGTGCTGCCATGAACCGTTTTGGCGCAGAATGGGGAAAGGGCGTCGGACTGCAGGGACAGAGTTATGCCATCCCCACTATGCAAGGCGGCGTAGACACTATCAAGCCTTATGTAGATGAATTCATAAGGTTTGCCAAGCAACATGAAGAACTGTTCTTCTATGTGACAAGGATAGGCTGTGGCATTGCCGGTTTTAAGGATGAGGACATCGCCCCTTTGTTCGCTGACGCGCAATATGTAGAGAACGTTTGTCTGCCAAAGAGCTTTGCTGAGATTATCCAGCCTTCGTTACCAAAGGAAATGCGCCAGATGATGTACGGGCAGATGCGCACCTTGGTGGATATGCTCAAGGCAATCAATAAACAAAAGCCAATCTTTGATGCAAGAGATGCCATGAACGAAGTGTACAGCGTTCTTGAAAGAAATGTTCGCGGTGGTGACGAGTTCGCTTTTATGGCTTGGAGAACGATACGGTGTGTCTTGAACAAGTACGACCAGGACGGTTCTCCGATAGACTTGGAGAAACTTGAGAAAGACATGTATGACTTCCATAAAGGTAATGGTCTTTTGGTTGAAGACACGTTGCAAAACGTTATGTACAGATACTCTGCGTGCAAAATGGTAAAGTACATACAATTCTTGAATGAGTTCCGTCGCTATAAGTCGTATGATGAAATCAGCAATGACCTTAGAAGTATTCCTTTCAGCCATTGCAGTTCCAACGTACCGAACTATTACTTCAGTTTCGGTCAATTTCCATTGCATGTGTTACAATCTATTTTACGAGATAGATGGGAAAGCATTGCACCGAACGGAATCCTTGACAATGACAGGCTAGAAGAAGTCTTGATGGAACGGTATCAGAAAGCGCTTGCGAAATATGGCCTACAGGAACTGATACGCCGTTCTTATGGTGATGTCGGTTGTCATCCAGACATAAAAGGACCTAAGATTTATGATGTTGACGAGCCTATATACGGCCCGGTCTTCCGCATAGACGGCAAGGAGATTGAAAAAGGATGCAGTGATTTCCATAGGTATCCGTTCAACAGTCAAGAATTCGAAATGCAGTTTGCCAGTAAATTGCTCAACAAGGATGAAAACTACATACATGTAGGTGAAGACCGTTGGAGTGAATATTACATCCCTCGTAAGGACACTACGCTTCCGGTGTATTCACCAATTAAGGGAAAACTTCATTTTGATACGGAAGAGGAGAAGCTGACATTTATTGAACAGCACAGAAGAAATGTTCGTTGATTTCAGAGACAAAAAAATAGCGGTAAAGGAGTTCGACTGCAAGTTGGGCTCATTGGCTTCGCAGCGCATAGCACCGTTTGTAAACCTTTTCGTCAAGGTTACAAACGGTTGCAATGCGAATTGCCTCTTTTGCAGCAATGCCGGATGCAGACATAACCACAATGACTTCGATATGGAGAAGTTGTTTTCTGCTATCCGATCACTGCGTGAGAGCAGAATACGTGTGAACCGTGTGAACATCACAGGCGGAGAGCCGTCTGTAGTTTCACCGTTGGTGGAAAAGATTCTGCAAAGGATGGACGAGGATGAGTTCAAAGATCTTCACCTGCATCTGAACACCAATGGATTGCTACCGCAGTCACAAATACTGATGGCGCATCCGCGTTGGGACAGCATCTCCATGTCGCTGCATCACTATGACCTCGGTAAATTGTCAGAATTGTATGGATGTTCAATTCCTACAACTGCTTTCCATTTTGAAGGAATCAACTTGCAGAAGGTTAATGCCAGCTGCAATCTCGTGAAAGGCTATATTGACAACGCCGAAAAAGCCCACCGTATGCTTGACTTTGCTCTGGATCTGAACATTCGGCGCATCGGTTTTGTCGCTCTTATGAAGGTCAACGACTTCTGCCGAGAGCACTTTATAGACTTGGAAGACATACACATAGACAACATTCCACACGTCTACTTCACAAAGTCGATGAGTAGAGGGACGAATTGCAAGTGCAGCAACTATCTTTACAACAAGGACCTGAAGGTGCTGGAAATCTACATGCGCAACTATGCCAATCCGCAATACTGTGAGTCGTCTCTTGTCTACGACGGGCAATACCTGCGGCAAGGGTTTCATGCTGACAACATTATATATTAGTAGAAATGAACATCCAAGAACTTTTTGAAGAGCGCAAAAATAATCCTTTATGGAACACATCATACCCACTCAGTCCTAAAGATTGGGCAAAGTATCGCGTGTCAGAGCCTTTGTCATTTACCGCTGACAAAGAATTGTCTTTCTACATACATGTTCCTTTCTGCAAGCGCCTCTGCTCATTTTGTGAATATACTCGTATGGTTTGTCCAAGCGAAGATATACAAAGCAAATATGTTCATACCATTAACAAGGAGGTCTGCAATTTTATCTCCAACCATCCTGATATAATACTGCGAGGATTTGACATTGGAGGCGGAACTCCAACCGCGTTGTCTGACCGTAATCTGACACTGTTGCTGCAGACATTTAGAGAAGCAACGGACAGACTCGACGTATCGTCAGATTTTGAGCCAAGCATCGAGGCAACGTTCGATACCATCACCGAACGAAAGGCAGTCTTCATTGCCCAAGCCGGCATCCATCGGGTTTCGTTGGGTATACAGACTACCGATGCTGATGTACTTAAGAAGAACCACCGTACCAATATGTCCGTCGAATCAATGAAGCATACGATAGAAATGCTTCATGAGAACGGTATTCAGAAAGTAAATCTCGACATGATGTACGGTCTCAACGGACAGAGTGCGGAGACGTTACAGAAGGATTTGCAGACAATAAGCTATTTGGCGCCAGAGCAAGTCACTCTCTATGAACTGCGTACAAACATGATTTACGAGAGCGTCCACATGACAAAAGAAGAATTGTATGATGCCTATACATTTTTATATAATGGGTTGAAGGCAATGGGTTATTACGCACGCTTCGGACAGAACACGTTCTCCAAAGACAGAAAAGATATGGGAGTCAGCTCGTATCTCCGCAGCCGAATGCTTGACGGGATTTCTTATAAAGGTTTCGGTATTTCGGCACAGAGCATGAGCAGCCTTGGAATAAGCTATAATGTTGGTAAATCATCCAGTGCAATGCACAAGCTGATTGAAGACAATGATTACTCTGAAGAGTTTACTTATGTTTTGCCCCCACATGAACTTGCTGCCAAATACATTGCTATTGGTGCTTATAGTGGTTCTTTCAGTTTGACTCGTCTAACACAAATTCTCAATACCGATGCTAAAGGCTATTACAAGAAACAACTTGATTTCTGTATTACAGGAAAATATTTAGAGATTCAGGAAGATAGAGTTTATGTAACACCAAAGGGGTTCAAATACTATGGTGCTGTATTTTCTTTATTCCACACGCTTGAATAACGGTTACTTGCGAGGTAAAAAACGTTAGTAGTCACTTTACCTCGCCCACATTATTATATAAGGCTCTCTTCGGAGGGCCTTTTTTGTTTTCTGTCATAGCCATGAAAAATGCTTGTTTATCGGTTTTGAGTATGATAAATAAGTATGATTACACTTTTAGTCTCAATCTCTGTTAAGAAACAGGGCTGGCGTGCTCTGTAATTCTT
>CAVINS010000124.1:3322-5353 GCA_963643925.1 Bacteroidaceae bacterium | reverse complement strand
CCAAGTAGTAGTCGAGGGCCGTCTCTGTCAGTTCCACCCGGTCGTACATACTCATATTGCCGAGCATCTGTTCAGGGTCTATGTCGACTCGCGTTTCTATTCTTCTGTTCATAACACTTCGTTTTTAATCTCTTCGTTCTCGAAATCGTAAGCGTGCCACACTCCCGTCTCGTCCTTGTAGGTGACGGCAAGGTTACGCTTGCATATTATCAGTCTTAGCATCTCAAGTCTCACAGACCAGCTGATGCTCTTAAAGGTTTGGAATATCTTTGTCAAATACATGATGATTGCACTTTCTTCGTTTAAGACTTCCGATAACCTGCACATAGTCCTTGTGGTTGTTGGTGTGGTCAATGAGAACCTTAATGAGCTGATAGATGTCGTCTGCGTTATCCTCAAAACCGATGATTGTCGCTTCATCTTTCATACTCTCAAAGAAGGATTTATTGAACTCCCGTGCATTATAGTGATATGCCTTCATCGCCCGTTCCATGCCGGAGCGGTACTGCTTCTTATCCGGAAGATACTTGAAACCAAATATCTTCATGTAGTGGTCTTCGTCCGCAAGGAACATATCCAATACATCTATAAGGAGTGCAATGATGGAGGCATTGGTATAGAAACGTTGAGTTGCTATCTCGTTTGCCTCTTCGTTCGCGCAGCCGTTGGCTCTACAGGCCGCTTTTGCTTGTTCTCTCGTAATTGCTACCATAACTAATTTAAATGTAATGCTCCTTTATATCGGTCTATTGTGTCACGTTGTGCATCGTAGATGTGCAGATAATGGTCACGCTCTGCTCTTGCGTGTCCTATCTCTACAACGGAAATGACAACTGAGGTGAGAATAGTAATTGCTATTGGTGCCCAAGGCCATTCATGCACGAAGCGGTCAATGGCTGCACCGATATTCTTCCAGAACTTCCAAGTGAATCTCAAGGAATATACGAACGCCTCCTTGGTCGAGGCGTTGTCGACGAAATCAATAGTGTTATTCATATCTTCTTGTTGCTAAATGATTTTAATGCCTGTTCGAGAGGGTTTGGCGTATCAACCGGCTTGCCCTTCATTCGACAGTACTCTTCGTATGACACTGCGTTTTCACGCATCTGTCTTGTCTTCTGTTTCTCTTCTGCTTGCAGTCGCTCTCGCTCGATGTCACCTCTCGCCTGCCCCACCTCACTGATGTAGTTCTGAAGGGCAGACATAACGTCTTGCGGATTGATACTGCGGCCGCCATACAGCTTGCCGTAAACTCCGTCAGAGAACGAGAGGAAAAAGTAGTCAAGTTCATCGGGTGTCAGACACCATGAACAGGCGTATATTCTGTCTGCCATACGCATAACCTGGTACTCTGTCGCAATATCAAAAGCACCAAGGTAAGTAAGTGTCTCAACCAGTCTTATCTTGATATGCTGGACTAACTCTGCCCTATTTCCTTCTTTATCGTAGACGGACAACTGCTTTCGTGATCGTCTTACCGCATCGGTAATATTGAGCGGAGGATTATCCTTTAGGGTTTGTAACTCCAAGGATACGAGCTGCCTTTGCTGCAAGCTCGTCTGCCGCCGGTTTGTTATTTCGTTTGCTGCCATAGTTATTGTTGTTCCATGTTGCCAATCGTCTGCCAACCTCAAAAACCTTCTCTTTCTCAAACCTCATTTTTGAACCGCCAGGGTTCATCTCAGTCCAGTAAGAGTAAAAGTCGTTAAGCATTTGACCACCATACTTATCAAGATAAGGTCTTAGTCTGTCCGCAAAGTCCTGTTTGCGCTCTTCAATCGGTTTTTTAGCTATTTGCTTGCGCTCTGCCGCACTTTCTTCCCTAAAGGTTACAGTTATTCGGGTAGTGAAATTTTCGTAGTTGTCAGCCAAAAACAGGCCTCTTATTTTAAGTTCCTGAAAAGCCTCACTTGCCGTAATCTCTGTCATCGAAAGAACGTTTGCAAGTTCCCTGATAGACACTTTGCAATCGTTGCGCCTTCTGCTGCATTTCTTGCGCATATAGATATAGAGCATGATCTTCATCCACCC
>CAVINS010000124.1:0-3312 GCA_963643925.1 Bacteroidaceae bacterium | reverse complement strand
TGTCAATACTGAGCGAGAACTCTTCCTGGGAGAGGTCATTGATACTCTTGACTTTTATCCTCTCACACCCAAGCAACTTGTCGTTTATCTTGGTAACAAAGAGGTCGGGGTTACAGACTTGTTTGTAATATATCTGCTTCGCCTCTTCAAGTGTGTTGCCGGTCTGCGTCGCAAAGTAGTCGAGGATAACGTGAAGATAGTTGTTTGAGTTGAGGGAGCGAGGTTTCTTTTCTGTCATTTCCACCATCGCTCCCTTGTCTATCAACTTCTCACATCGTATCTGAAAGTTCTTTGCATCAACCGGATTGGTCAGATTATACATCATACCTCAACCAAGTTAAGTTTCTCCTTCATGTAGTTAATCATTCTCTTCAGCCGCTCGTCCTCCTCATCAAAACGGAAGCGCATTGGTGTTAGCCGCCTGTTGTGGCTGCTGGGGAGGGAACTGCGGTTGTGCAGGCGGGAAACTCTGTGGCCCACCATACATCTGTTGCGTTTGTCCGTAGACGGATTGTGGCTGCACTGCCGGCTGCGGTTGCGCTACAGGCTGTTGATAAACCGGCTGTTGTGTCTGCTGACCGCCAAGTTTCTGAATATCCCACGCACGAATATCATTGTAGTAACGTCCGTTGTATTCGTGTGCCTCAATATCAAACTTAACAAGAACATATTCGCCCTCACGAAGGGCGTACTGCTCTATCTTGTCCGCACCGAAGATATTCAGGCAAATCTGTTTTGGGTACTGGGTGTTACTGCCGACCTCTACCACGAAGTCCTGCTTTTTCCACTCGTTGCCGCTACTCTTTGATACTCCACCGATTGGTGCGAGTACCTTTACCAATTTTCCTTGTATTTCCATTTATATTGCGTTTAGTTTTTCTTCTATTATCTGATTGGCGAGAATAATACGTTCGTGTAGAAGCTCTATATCCTCGTCGTTTCGCTCTATCTTGACCAGCTTGATAGGTTTCTTACTGTGTGGATTGTAAACACAGAAGATACCGTACTTGGCTCCTGTGCAATCCATTTCTGCTTGCATCTGCCAGTAATATTCCTTTTTGACCGACTGCAATGACGGGCCATCATTAACCTCTGTAAGGTAGGTAACGAAAGCGTTGCCGGACGGACATTTCACCTCAAGCACAACAAGATCATTTGTCTCCTTGTCTACAAGCAAGCGGTCGGGAGAGGCAGCGTAATAAGGTATCGCATCATGCTTGCAGCTTGATACCTCAACTATCTTGAACCTCTCCTCCGTTATCTCGTTAAAGATATTTACAGCGTCCGCTTCACGTTCAGAACCGATGCGCATTGCTCTTGTGGTGACATTCGTCTCTTCAAGATACTGCGTAAACATCTCATCATCGGCTATCATGTCATCGTCAAGCAAACGCTCGAACATAACCGACTTGATGTAGCTTTTTGCGGTCTCACCGAATATCTCATCCTTCTTACGGCCTGTTGTCATAAGGTTCCAGATGAGTGAGCCACAAAAATGCTTTAGTCTCGCTCTATGCCAGTCAAGCGTGCCTTGTTCTGTGCTTGTATCTATCATTTCTTCTCCTCCATTGCTTTCTTGGCATTCTTCAATGCTGCCTCGGCAAGATTGTCCTTTGCCTCCTGCTTGCGGTACGGTTTCATCAAGTCCTCGACTGTCGTATCACCGTCCTTCAGTGACTGCGTAATACCAAGAAGGAGTGCTATCTGTTCGCTCTTGATTTGGTTCACCGTCTGCTTACCACAGAGCATTACCACCTCTTCCTCGGTGATGTTGTATTCGGACTTAAAGAAGTCAATACATTTCTTTCGTCTTGATATAAGTTTCTCTTCGTCCGACAAGTCACCGGTGATAAGGTTCTGTGTTGCCTTGTAGACCTTATCCACAACCGCCTTGGGAAGGGTTGAGAATACTGCGTTGCGGAGAGCGATAGAGTTGGCTGCGTTGCCGGTGACGGTAATCATATCGTCAGAGAAACGCTTGCCGCCTTTGCCTACGATGCTTCTGCGTACCTCAACGGCTGTTGCTACGTTGTTTTCCAAATCCCAGCAAGTACCACGACTTACAACCTGGTTGTCCGTTACCTGTACCACCTTTGCCTCCGCACGGCAGTTTCCCCAGTTGGAAAGGATAAGTTTGGCGAGGTGGACGGAAGGGCCGGTGATAGGCTTGCCGCCTCTTGGCAGAGCGTAACCGCAAGCCTGTGCCGTCTGTACGTCCATTGTTGCCATAGCAATGGAGTTGTTGATGGAGCGCATGACATCACGAGGATATTGCTTTGCCGTTGCTACTTGAGAGTCAACGCTGGCTCTCTCTACTGCGCTAAGCTGCATGATGGTCTCATCACCGCTTAACTGCGTAATCTGATATTCGTTTTCCATAATTCTATATTTATAAATCGTATTTGTTCTTGAACGTTATCGGGCTGTGGCAAGCGAGTTTTCTGCCGCTACCGTCCTCATAATTGCGTCTTACGGCAATGAGCTGGAACCGGAACATTTCTTCTCTTGTCAGTGCAGTCAGGCAGGAGTGTTTTTCTTCCATCCAAGCCCGTCTCTGTGCCATCAGCTCCTTGCGTTTCTTCGACTCTGCCTCTTCAGATGTTACATATCTAGCCATAGACTATATCACTTATTTTTGTCTCTACGACCGCACCGACACGATAGTTCAGCATGGTGTTGCCGAGTACTTGGTTAACGATTGCCTCTGCCTGTTTCACCGAACTGGCGAAAACAAGATACACGAAGCCTTGTTTCTTCTCCTTGCCGTTCTGCTCGTTGATTGTAATAACATCAACCTTCACCTTGTAGTAGGTGGTGCAGCTCTCGTCCTGCCCGATAAAACATTCCGTATAGAGTGCCGGATTGATGTTTACGATTTCCTGCAAGGCTGTCGAGTGATATTCCGTACCTTTTGCCTCTGCCTCCGTGAAGGAGAGTGCATCAACGGCTACCGTCACCTTACCGATTGCATCATCAACGTTTACTTTGGCAATTACCTCATAGTATTTGCCGCTAATCTGTTTTATTTCCATATTATTCCGTTTTAGTTATTACTCGTATCTCCACTCCCACTTACTGCAAGTGTAGTCGGTGTTCTTGTCTGCTCTTGGGTCACCACAGCTGCCGTATTGCAGGCAGTCATGGCAACCCTTCCGTCTGAACTGACATACCTTCATAGTATTGTTCCCTCCTTTCTACATTTGTTCATCAACTTGGCGATGCGCTGCTCACGTTTCGCCTCTCGTTCTTTCTTGTTTCTCTCCCACATTGACTTCTTGTATTCAAGACTCATGGCGTAGAAGGTAAGTTTCT
>CAVINS010000123.1:0-5378 GCA_963643925.1 Bacteroidaceae bacterium | reverse complement strand
ATCTTTTCGCGAACTCTGAACGGCTTGACCAGTATGTTGAAGACTGTACGCAACTAGAATTTGACTTTGTTTATTAACCGGCCAAATTTATTTGGCCACTAGTGATTTCCTTTCTGTCTATCCGCTCCGTATGCCGGAGCTTCTGGATACTGTCAAAATGGAGAAACCTGTTGTATATGAAGATTATGCGCTCCTCACTTTTCCTCTTTCCGGTGAGTTCTCGCTTGAAGAAGTGATGGATGTGCTGGAAGATGACAATGAGACCATTCTGCTTTACCACCACATTCCAAGCGGTCTTTCTGGGTATGGCAAGAGTTGCTGCGCTTACTCCAACCCTTCATTCGGACATATGTACAAAGCCAATGCATACACGAACGAGAAGGGCATGGTTGACCATATTGTCGTGACAGTCTATGCGTCTCTTGAATTCATGTGCGGTGATTTGTGCAATGACCTGGAATTGCACAGTCATACAGGCCATTTCAAGTATCAGAAGCCCAAGGAGAAGGTTATTCTCGACTTTATCTAATGAAGGAACCGTTGTATGAGCGCATCGTGTATCTGATGCGCACTTATGGAACGTGGCTCGATGTTGTCAGTTATGCCGGTGTACAGAAATATGCCATCATAAGAAACGGCAGAGTGACAGACATCCTATGCCGGGTACTCGTGTTGAAGGATTTCAGGCAGCATGGGCGCAGTCATAAACGTCAGCATTGGAATATCGCCGAATATGATCTTGACGAGGCTCTTTCCCGGTTTCGCAACAGTGACTCTGGTTTCAGAAACCGTATCAAAGAATCCGTTTCAAACATGAGCAGCGCCGATGTAAACCGCATCATCCTCCTGGCAACCAGACAGGCACTTAATCCGAATCTCAGAGACAATAACATTTACTCATCTTCATCATTATGACAAGTTCGTTTTTTCTTTTTGTATGCTTGATACTGCTTTGCATCGTGCCGGTAGTTTTGTACAGATGTCCTTTCAATTTTATGATAGTGTTCTACAAGTACATGGCCGCATTGACCAATGCCCGGAAATTGTACCGCAAGCTTTTGCTGATACTTTTGCTGTTGTTTCACCTTCTGTTCATCTCTGCATTCCCGGGTGAATACGGCATTTTTGTTTCGACACTGGCTTTCGCCGTATTTTACAGGTTCATGGATGTAGACCGTTGGCTGCATTATCTCAACGAGAACAGGAAAGTTTCCTGGGCTTTTGGATTCGCGTCTGTGGTGGTTGTATTCATTCCGCATATGATACCACTTGCAGTTACTATGGCCATCGTCCTTCAGGCATCCCATTTATATCCGTCGCAGAGAATCATACAGGAGTTCAAAGACCCGGAAATGTTGGTCAAGCTGAAAAGCAATAGACGGCTCCTGGTCAATCATTATTTTGATGTATCACCTAACCAGTGCCACAAGAAGTGACTTATGGCGCCGACTTTTCAGATTAGTATAAACCATTTAAGAACGTGTTTATGAAAACAAAGAATAAACCTCATCCGGAAAAGTTCGCAGAGGATATGGCCCTGCTTGACTTTCTGAAAGAAAAGGACAGCGAGCGTCTGACTCGCCTCGAAGCCTACCTTGACCTTATGCGGAAGGCTTCCTCGCAATATGTCCCAAAGGACTTGTGCAAACAGGAGTTCACTCTCCACCAGAACCAATGCGTGATAACGCTGTCAGGCCTGGCGGATATTTGGCATTGGCACCGAGCCACGGTTAGAACTTTTCTGGAGCAGCTTGAACAGTTGGGACGTATCGAAATCATCCGTCTCACCCGTAGCGAGATTGTTTCGTTCGAGGAATATAACTCGTTGGATGAAGCTTCGCCTTCTGACCAATGTCTTGATGACTTTGAACAGAAACTCAGTGACGTATTGGCCAGATGGAAATCCGGCGACCTGTCCACGAAAGAATGTGGTAAGGAATGTGAGCATTTGTACAATGCCTCTTGTAAGGTGATTGCCACAATTGACGGCACAGCCTCTACTGGCGAGCATGCACAGGACGAGCTTCGGCTCTGTCTTGTTTTGCTAGGCAGCATTTGCCAGGCATCCTTGCAGAACCATTTGGCCGAAGAATCTGCTGACGGTCGAATTCCTATGGTGGATTTCTTCCGCAAAGATCTTGCCGGAGATTACGAGTCCCTTTTGGACGCGGCTAAGGCGCTGGCCGAACTCGTAATGGACGAGCAGTCACCCGTCCTCTCACGCGAGAGTCCTGCTGTAAGGGAGAAATTCCGCCAGTTGTGCAAGCCTTTCGTTTGTCTCTTGGCAGACAAATCGCTAGTCTCGCCCCAGAAGTAGGCTGCAAACAGTGTTTAACTAGTGTACAACTCCGTTCCTGAACTATTGTATCATGTGCTCGCACATGTGTCATGCGATGCTTAAACCAGGGCTTGCCCGTTGGTCAAGAAAGATACTTTCGGGGTAGCCTAATCCCCCCTTTGACTATCGTCACGGGGAGGTGTGCCCAGACAAGCAGCAAGCTGGGACACGTGGGTTGTACACTAAAAAATTAAGTGTTTTATGGCAGGAGCAAAACAAGTGATGGACTTCCGTCCTTCAAAGGGCATTACAACGGCCCAGAGCAACGAGCATCAGCGCCGCTGGACGGAGAACGGATGGAAGTCTGCTATAGACAGCGGCAACTATGACCGCACACGCGAGCATCTCAACTTCGAGATACGCGGTGGTAAGGTCTGTGCTATTGACAAGACGAAGAGCATTCCTGAAAGAATGGCTGATATACTGCGCTCCATGGGCATCAAAGACCCGAATGAGGGTCTGGCTGAGCCGAAGTTCCGCACCGTGGTGAATTTCATCTTTGGCGGTTCAAGAGGGCGCATGCATGAACTTGCCTTTGACAAACAGCATGTTGACCTTACCAGGGGTGCTGACAATTCTGGCATAACACGCTGCAAGGACATTGAAGAATGGGCAAAGGATGTGTACAGGTTTGTTGCCGAGAAATATGGTGAACAGAACATCGTTGCATTCATTGTTCATTTGGACGAACTTAATCCGCATGTTCACTGCACACTTTTGCCACTTCAAAACGGCAAGTTTGCGTACAAGAGGATATTTGCCGGCAAAGACAAATACGAGTTCTCGGCACGTATGAAAGCCCTCCACAGTGAGTTCGCAGAAGTGAACCGCAAGTGGGGAATGGAGCGTGGTACAAGCATATCGGAAACGGGTGCCAAGCATCGTTCCACTGAGGAATACCGCCGGCATCTGTCGGAAGAATGTACTACCATCGAGCAATCAATAGCCGCGCATCAGCGGACTCTTGCTGACCTGAAGGTGGAAATCGCTTTTGCAATCAAGCGGGCCAAAGGCCTGGGCACGATGGTTGAAAACCTCAAGGCTCAAAAATCGGAGAAAGAGAAGCAACTTGCCGATTTGCAACGCAAGATACTTTCTTCGCATGACAATCCTGAGGCCTTACTTGAACAGGTCAGAAAACTTGAGGGGGAGCTTTCCGATATTCAGAAGAAACTGGATGACAAGGAGGTCAAGCTCAAGGAGGCTGATCACAAACTCGAACTGCTCAAGCAGGACATGGCCGACATAGAAAAGCGGACAGAAGAACTTAGGGAAGAGGCATACAAGTATTCCAGTGACATACAGCATAATGTGAACACGCTTATGAAGGATGTACTGGTGGAGGATATGGTGAAGGAATACAATGAACGTTTGCCGCATCTGAGTTCAGAAACGTTGGAATTGTTTGACGGGTCTTTGCTGGACTCGTTTTCTAACCGGGGAGCGGAAGTGCTTCACTGCGCGAAACTCATCTTCTTCGGAATGATAGACGATGCCACAACTTTTGCCGAAACTCATGGTGGTGGAGGCGGAGGGAGTGACCTCAAATGGGGCCGCGATGACGATGAAGACAACCGTTCCTGGGCTCGCCGCTGCATGATGATGGCCAACAGGTTGATGCATCCGAAAGTGGCAAGGAAGCATAAGAGATAACTGATGAAGTCTTGTATTTACCTAAAAAGTATTCATCATAAAGTAAATGACAATGAAACATACTCTGATATTTATAATGTCGCTCGCCATGACAGTTTCTGCGCGAGCCTCTGTCCACATCTCACCGGTGGACACAATCGCTGAAACGCCGGTATTCAACGATACGGAAATGCTCCGTCCGCTGGAGCCGACCTACTTGAAGGGGACTTTTGTTTCGTCTCCTTGGAAAGACAACTGGTTCTTTCAAGTGAGAGGCGGTGCTAATTCATTCCTTGGGAAACCGCTGGGGTGCAATGACCTGTTCGGAAGAATGAAACCGACATTCAATGTGGCGGTCGGGAAGTGGTTTACGCCATCTATAGGCGGCCGTATGGACTATAGCCGCTGCCAGTTCAAAGACTGCAACTCGGAATCTCAAGATTATCAGTATCTTCACGCCGACCTGCTTTGGAATGTTCTTGGAGGATATTCAAAGGAGAACAATCAACTCGCAAGATGGAGTGTCATACCCTACGTAGGTGTCGGAATGATGCACAATATTGAGAACGGAAAGAAGCCTTTTGCCATCTCTTACGGCGTGCAGGGGCAATACCGCTTGTCAAAGCGCATCTCCGTTGTTGCGGAATTGGGCAACATCACTACGATGCAGGATTTCGACGGCTATGGCAAAAGTGGCAAGTTCGGAGACAACCTGTTGTCACTTACTGCCGGATTGTCCATCAACATCGGACCGGTGGGGTGGAAACGGGCTATTGATGCCCGGCCATACATTGCGCAGAATGAATGGCTGACGGAATATGCCACAAAACTTTATGGCACAAATCTTCGTTACAAAAGTCTTCACGACAAGGATGTACGGACGTTGGCTGAGTTGAAGAAGATTCTTCAGATTGAAGGACTTCTGTCCAAATATGGCGGTGTCTTTGAAAATTCTGCCGGAAACTCGACTGAAACTTCTTATCCGAGAAACGACTACAGTGGTCTGAACTCGCTTCGCGCAAGACTCAGACATAAGGACTGGAACGGAAACTCTCCGCTAACAAGCGACTTGTCTGATTCATCAGAAAATAGTGGAACAGATGCTTCAGCTGATTGTTCCAACTATCTGTCTTTGATGCAGGAACGCAAGGAATGTATTGGTGCTCCCATTCTGTTTTTCTTTGAACTTGGCACGACAAATCTGACAGACAAGTCGCAACTTGTAAACCTTGATGAACTGGCACGTGTTGCGAAAAAATATGGCTTGTCAGTGAAGGTGATCGGTGCGGCTGACGAGGCAACAGGTTCTGATGAAATCAACGACCCGTTGAGCGCATCCCGTGCCCGTTACATCTGCCATGAATTGCTCAAGCGTGGTCTTAGCAAAAAGGACATCGTTGCCATGAAA
>CAVINS010000122.1:0-5382 GCA_963643925.1 Bacteroidaceae bacterium | reverse complement strand
GAGCATCTGCCTTACAAGCAGAGGGTCGGCGGTTCGAATCCGTCAACGCCCACCGGAAGAGACGACTCAAACAGACACGAGTCGCCTCTTTTTTTTGTTGCTCCGGCGCACCCCGTCTTTTCATCAGTCCCCGACGAACTCTTTTCCCTTCTGCTTGCCATGGTCATTTGTTCCCCACTTAAAGAGGGGCGGTGGAGGCGGCTGTTTACCACTCCACCTTCCCGCTGAGGATGACTCCGTCCGCGGCGTCGTCCGCCGTGAATGTGGCGCCACGATACTGCACACAGAGCATTACCAGGGGCTCTGCGCCGTTGTTGCGGACGGAACGCTTGCCCTCGGGGGCCACTCTCACCACACTGCCTTCCCCAATGGCGAACACCCGTCCGTCAACCTGAAACTCGCCCTTGCCGCTGAGGAAGAAGTAAAGCTCCTCGTGGTTCTTGTGCGTGTGGAGGAAACCCGTCTCGGTGCCGGGAGCGAACGACTGGAAGGAAAACTCGCCGCCTGTGGCTCCCACCAGTGCGCCGCCGAACACCTTGCCCGGTATCTTCACCTCCGGCGCAAGCTGCAGCACGTACTGGCCCAGGTCGTTCCACTTGCCGAAATCCACGGCCGTCGCATTCTCGGTCTTGATGATTGTCTTTGTCTCTTTCATGTTTTTTTGTATGTTTAATGTGTTATTGAATAATGTGTCGTCGTTTTCTTTTGACGGTGCAAAGGTGGGGCGATTTTCCGTTCCTGCAAAGAGGGCACTTTCGCGTGTGTCGCTTACCTTGGGGTAACCATTGCTGACTGTCAGGAGCAAAGTTTTCGGCGGTTTATCAAACTTTAACCTGTAGGCTTGCGCTGTCCTGGGGGCGGTTGGTTACCTTTGCACACCATTGGTGACAATAAACAGATTACGAACCCCGAAAAAATCCGTTCCGGACAAAACATCATGAGCAATCAGATAAAAGAAACCGTCTTCCAGGACTGCCCCGTCCGCAATGTGTTGGCGCACATTTGCGGCAAGTGGTCGCTGCTCGTCCTCTACGTGATGCGCCAAAACGGCAGCATCCGTTTTGGTGCCCTCCACCGTGCCATTCCCGACATTTCGCAAAAGGTGCTGACCTCCACCCTCCGTTCGCTGGAGACGGACGGTTTCGTCACCCGGCAAATCTATGCTGAGGTGCCACCGAGGGTGGAGTATTCGCTGACGGACCGTGCCCGCTCGTTCATCCCGTTGGTGGAGAACATGATTGCCTGGGCCCAGGACAATATGGCCGGGATACTGAAGGACCGTAACGGTGAACAGCCCCAGCCGGCTGACTGACCCGCCCTTCGCCTTAGGGCGGCGCGGGCAATCTTTTGTGTCAATCCATCTCATAGGCTTCGGGGGGCTTGATTGTTACGCCTCGCCGACAAAGTTCGTCACCGCAGCCGAGGCCACCAAACATCTTAAGGCAAATTAGGAAAGCGTAGATCGGGTTAAGGAAATATCCCCTTCCACGAAACTTGTCAGTTGCGCTGGTTCCCCCGTCCATTCCCGCCGCTTTCATAAACTCCACACTTCCTTTGCGGCTTTTTTTGAAAAGTTTCACTAACTTTGCATCATTTTGAAAGTGACCATTCGCCCGGAATGGGGATGGAACACACAAAAAGGCCGTTATTCATTCTCAATCGCCTCAACGGGAAGAAGGAAAAGCTGACGGATTCAAAAACAATAACACACAATAAGAAATATTATTCGCATGAAGAAAGAAAACCAGTACGACATTTACAAGTACGACTTCCACCAGGCTGAACGCACCATTGTGGCCGAAGCGAACGACGTGGACAGCGCCAAAAACCTCAAAGTGGCGCAGACGCATTTTGACAGCATCTTCGACAAGAACACCATCGACAAACTCGCCAAGGTAAACTCCAGGGGCGAGGCCACGATTCTGCCCAACGACGTTCTGGCCAAGCAGGACGGAATCTACGTGTGGCGCGTCAACAACTCCCAGATGAAGAAACTCTGGTTAACCGACGGCAGCCGGGACAATCTCGGAAAGAAAAAGTACGAGGAACAGGAGATGGAGTCGAACCCCTATTGCATTGTGATTATCGACAACCGGCCGGGCCACGGCATCATGGCCATTCCCAAGTCGCCAGCCTGGGGCGGCAAACCCGACCTGCTGCGCGACGTGTTGCGCGCGAATTTCAACAGCATCCTTGTGGACCAGTGCGGACTGGAGATGCGCATCGAGGCGCGCATGAGCGTCAGGGAAATATGGGACTTCATGCACGAACGGATTGATAAGCACCACGACTATGTGAAGCAGGTGGCGTTCACCTTTCAGAACCCCAACCGGATAAACCTCACGGACGACACGTGTACGAAAAACCGTGTCATAAACCAAATGATAAACACTCTGAAGGCGCAAAAGGCACTGGAAGGCGCATTTTCCATGATGTTCGGCAAGGATAGCGAAGCGGACTTCTCGCGGCAGAATCGCGACTTGGCCGAGATGGTGCGCCTGTGCGCGGGCAATGGTTACGACCTTTCCATTACCTTCAACCACTACAAAACCTACCGCATCAACGACTACGTGAGGGCTTGCTATCCGCTGGCCTACGACTATCTGCAGAACTTCACCACCGGACAGCGCACGCTCGACAACAGCTTCGACCTGGCGCACTGGTTCGACGACATCATCGAGGAAACAAAAAACTACATCAATGAATCAGAGGCTCCAAAAAGACGAAATCGAGCGCGTAAGTAAATCGTACGCCACCGATGCGTTCTACTGCGCCATACAGTCCATCGGCACGAAATTGGAAAACAGCACACCACAGTTTGGTATCCGTACCGAGGAAAGCTTCGTCTACACGCTCGCCCTGCTCCGCAAAATTGTGGAACAGGGACGTTGCGACGTGCGCCTCCGCATCGATGAGTGGTGGGAGACGGAGTATGCTGAGTGTCGGCGCATCGCCAGGCGGCCCAAGGAAGAGGAGACGCGCAGGGTTGTAGGCATCGTATTCGCCCTGGCAGCCCGTGCCCTGCTGAGCAGCGGCGAAGGCTTCTACAACGACACACTCCCGCACGACCTCCTGAAAGCAGTCTACGACCATCCGTTCGGAGAGCTCGAGGATACGCTCCGGCAGATTCTCAATATTGACTTGGAGGACGGCTGGTTCGACGTCTTCTGCTTGAAGCCGCAACAGACCGAGGTGGCGCAAACCATCCCCACCGCCATCCCGCAAGACTGCAAGGATGCAGTCGCAAAGGTGTTCATCGAGACCTTTAAACATCCGCGAACCAAAGAGCTGCTGAGCTCTGTGCCGCAGATAAAGAAGGCCGCCGGAGTGATACACTTGGACAAAAACAATGAGTTGGCCATGTTGATGAAGGTCGGGATGGAGCTGAACGCGGTTAAACGCACAATCGGTAACCCCGACTTCGTGCGCGCCTTGATAGGCATTGGGGTGATTGAATACACCGACAAAGACGCCATAAAAAAGATGGCTGATGGTATAAGACAAAAATGCAACGGAACAACAAAAAGTGGAACCACAAAAAGAACGGTGCTCCCGGACAACCATAACGACTGGAAAACGCAAGACCGCAAGTCAGGGAACTCCATTTACGAAGCGATGATAAACCGGGATTAGCACTCGCTCCCGTTCTCCACGACCGCACTTTCACATGGCGGTGGCAACTGTCCTTTGGAAAGGGGCGGGCTTGCCGCCGCCTTTTATTTATTTCTGCGCCCCCCCCCCTGCGCATCTGATTGCGCCGCCGAGTGGATTTTCATCGTATGAAGTGTGTTTTTGAACATCCGCTAACCGGTTTCTGTCCGTCAATCCATTGTTTTCAACCTCTCCAAACAACAATTTTGCTGAGTTCACCTCGCAGTCCTACCCGTCCGGCCCTCTTCCTTCACAGACTTTTACCATCGCCTATAGGGGAAAACCTAATCCTTCTCGTACAATCATATTCCGAATGATTCCGCGTATTTTTTCCGAATGATTCCGAATGATTCCGAATGATTCCGAAAGTGGTGTGATTCAATGAATTACGCTGCTGATTCGTGATGCTTGCAGGAAATTTTGCCTCTACCTTTGCCCCCGTCGAAGGACAAGAGCCACAAGCCGCCGGGCAGTCCGGAGGGGCAACACGCATATAAGAGTCCTTCGCTGATAAAATAATATGCAAACGAAAATTTTTAAAGTAGTGCGCCAGGCGGAGCCCGCACTGGTGCAGAGTAAGGTGAGCGACCGGCAGATGTGGAAGTGCAACATCGTGCTGCGCGAGGTGGGAGGCCTGCAGGCCGACGAGTTCGTGGCCACACTGAGTGACAGCGACGCACAGACCACGTTTCGCCAGACGGAACTGGTGGTGGCCTCGCTCCGCTTCGACACGCACGTCTACCAGGGACGCACCTACCAGGACGTGAGCGTGACGGACATCGTCAAACTCTCGCCCTTGTTCTCTTAAGCAGAAAAAACTTTCTCTAAGACTGTCGAAAAAAAACCGGAGGACTGAGGGAGACCAAGAGACTTCCTTGAAGCCTTGAGGCCGAAAAGAAAAAAAACGAAAAGCCAAAGAGACTTTTCCCAAGACTAAGAGACAGAAACGCAAAAACGTCTCATGTGCCAACGTGAGACAAGTTACTAACTAAAGTGGAAGGAGCCGCGGGAGGATTTTCTCGGGTAAAGCTAGCAACATTTCCAACGCTTCCTACACTCCTAAAACTTTAGGAACAATGAACAAAACAAACAAGAACGCTCGTAAAGAGCAAAGTGAAAACCTGCGCCCCACACTGGGCGCGAACCCGGACGCGAACGCTCCACGCGACAAGGAGCAGAGTAATGAACCCCTGAACCGCCACGGCGTGTGGTCGGACGGAATCCCCACCGGGCGGCCGGACGTGAACCGCACCGCCGGACAGCCGGACGGAGCCCCCACTGGACAGAGCGGCAAATCCGCGGCAGACATCATCCAGCAAACCGGAATGGCCACACACGACGAGGCCGCCGGGTCGTTCCTCTTCGACCCCGCCAACGAGGCCATGGGACGCATGGAGGGCTACGTGCGACACGGAGTGGCCTGGCGACTGACCGACGGCACCTTCCAGTTCGTGCAAGTGCCGCGCCTGCGGTCGCGCGCCAAGCTCATCCTGAAGCTGCCCCACGGACGGCTCAGCCACACCGTGCACGACGAGGTGCAGCTCACGCTGAAGTTCCCCGTAGCCGGGCCGCTGGACATCCCCGCCCATCTGGGAGCGGAAAGCCTCACCGCCGTGGAGGCGCTCGACAGCTACCTGCTGCGCCTCCCCGTGGGGACCGTAGGCCGTGGGCAGCGGACGATGACGGGCGGCGAGGTGCTGCCATCGGTGCCTTGTAGCGAAGAGGTCGACG
>CAVINS010000121.1:3167-5398 GCA_963643925.1 Bacteroidaceae bacterium | reverse complement strand
CGATAGGGTATTTCATACGCTGCCGTGTTTGTTTCTTGTTTCCGTTGCGAAGTTAGACATTAACGTTCAGAATACAAACAAAATCAGCAAATTCTGTGAATCATAGGTGCGGACGTAACCATGTGTCCTTATTTCAAGAGAACCTAAAAGTGTATTATTGGCTGTTTTCACAATGGTTCATGCACTCAAAAAAATATAGTGGCTTATGGTTGTTTATTTCAATAATTTGTATATTTGCATGTCTTTCCCCTGCTGAAAGTCCCGATGGGCAAGAGGCGGGAATAGACATACATTATGGTTAAGGCGTTTTTGTACGCTTTGGTTTTGACTGTGTAAGAATCTAGCAGTTCCAATCAGTCTGTCAAAAACAAAGCAACGGGAACGTCCCTTTGGATGTGTTATATACAATCCTCAGTTTCCTTGGACACCCATGGTGTCTGTAGGTATAGAGGGGTTTGTTATATACTGGCATCGGAGTAGGGACTTTCATGCGTTGCTCGTTTCGACAGACTGGGCAATGCTAGAGCCTTTACACGGTGGAACGGGTGACAGAATGGCTCTACGCCTTTTCTTTTTTGTATATCTCCATACAATATTCATACCCCTGTAAAGTAGCCGCAGGACAAAAATTATCCTATGGCTAACATAAATACTAAACTCCTTTCTCTATTGACAATGCTTTTGGGTTTTGCAACCATGTCATTGGCTCAGGAAGCCAAAAAGCCTACTATTATGATTCTGCCTAGTGACAACTGGTGTACGCAGCGCTTTTTCATAACCAATTTCTCCGACCAAGGAAACACTGTCAAAGTGCCCAATTACCAACAGGCATTCCAAGAAGATACAGAACTGGGACCGGTAATCAGCAAGGTCGGCCAAGTGCTTACTGACCTTGGCTATAGTCTAAAGGATGCTGAGCAAGAGATAAAAAGTTTAGGCATGAAGACTGCTGAAGATAATGTCACCATGAGTAAAACCAGTGGTGCGTCATTGGTGGAGTCGCCTCTCGATATACTAAAACGTCGTGTAAAATCTGACATTATCATACAGATTTGGTGGCAAGTGAACCGTGTCAGCGGTGGACTTTCAGTAGCTTTTACCTTAGAGGCTTTCGATGCTTACACCAACAAACGTATAGCCACATCCACAGGCAATACTCAGTCTTCTACTGGTATCATTCCCGTTCTTTTGGCTAATGCTGTGAAAGAAAATGTGAATGCATTTGACAAGCAGATGGATAAATGGTTTGCTGATCAACAGAAGAATGGCCGCGAGATTAACCTTACCGTGCGATGTTGGGATTGTTGGGACAAAGACTTGGAAACGGAGTTTGGTGGGGAGGAACTCACTGACTGCATACAGAACTGGTTACAACAGAATGCCGTCAATGGAAACTTCAACTTGGTCGATGGAACAGAGTCGTTTGCTCAATTTGAACAAATCCGTATTCCATTGCTCGACGACAAAGGTAGAGGTACGGATGCACGGGCATTCGCAACTAAATTGAGAAAGTATCTACAACAAGCACCTTATAATATCATATCCAAAGTGATGGTTCGCGGACTTGGCGAAGCCATCATAGTATTGGGAGAAAAGTAAGCCTATGAAAAAGTTATTTCTAATCGTTACGGCATTCGTTTGTTCGTTGTCTTTGTCAGCACAATCATCCGAGGAAGGCCGTGTATCTATCAAGGCAATGATGCCGGATGGAGTGATTCCAGAAGACGCGGCCCGTAATATGGAGACGCGAATGCAGCGGTTGCTGATAAGCAACGGTTATGCCGATAGTGACTATGCCGTGCGCTTTGTGTTGACAGCCAAAATAGATGTCACGAGTATAGATGTTGTTCCGTCTACTCCGGCACGGGTGTCAGAAAAGATGGATATCACCTTCATGGTGGGCGATGTGGTGGAGAATAAGATTTATGCCACGAGTACCATATCTGTAGCCGGAATCGGCACCAATGAGAACAAGGCGATGATAAGTGCCTTCACCAAGGTAAATACTAATTTGTCGATCTTGAAAGAAATGCTTGAACAGGCTAAAGCAAAGATTGTAGATTACTACACCAACAACTGCTCCGCCGAAATCTCACGAGCAAAAGCCTTGGCATCTACAGGTAATTATGATGAGGCGATAGCCCGCATGATGGCTGTGCCGAATGTTTGTAGCGCTTGCTATCAAGAGTGTTTGTCTACGGCTACAGGAATCTATCTGCAGAAGATAGATG
>CAVINS010000121.1:0-3157 GCA_963643925.1 Bacteroidaceae bacterium | reverse complement strand
GTTTGCAACAGCTCAACAAGGCTCGCAATGCTTGGCTGGAGAATCCAAATGCCAAAGGCGCTGATGCAGTGGCGGACTGCCTTGATGGAATTTCACCCAACAGCGCTTGCTATGCAGATGCAGAGAAATTTCGCCAACAGGTGATGAGCAAGTTGAAGGCTGACGAGCAGCGCGAATGGAACTTCCGCATGAGGCAATATGAGGACCGACAGGTGTTCAAGAAGGGCGTTGTGAAGGCCTGCCGTGATATTGGCGTGGCCTGGGCGACGAATCAGCCAAAGAGTGTAGTAAAAAACATCATCCGAGGATGGTGGTAAGCTTATGGATAATAATAAAAGTATAAAAGAATGGATTTTACATCAAAGCTATCATTATATGATATCATAGCAATGGTTGTCCCTGGAGGGGCTACATTGTTTGTTCTGCAGGGATTTCGCTCCTGTTCATCGTCACTTGATAAAGCAATAGATTTTATTTTGACTGGCAATGGATGGGCTATAGGACTTGCCTTGTCATACATCATCGGATTAGGTGTACATTCTTTATCTAATTTAATTTGGAGTGGTTCCCGGAATAATCCCATCAGACTTCAAAAGCAATTGGAAAAAGTCAAGTCAGAAGTTGGGGATACATGGCATTTAGACAGGCTTTATGACAGAAAAGGTCCCATGCGAATTGAGGAAATATGCAACTGTTCAGATTATATTAAAAGTGCGTATAGGTTTATAACATGCCTGTGGGTTGTTTATTCTATTTTGTTCGTTGGACACAATTATCTGGCTTCTCACGAAGGAACTAATATCATCTTCTTTTTTATCAATGTATGCTTCGTAGTTGCGTTCTATATCATTCTTGCGAGTAAAGTTTGTTTCAACCCAAGCACACAAGAACAAATGATACTAAATGCCTATTACAAAGCTTACTATTATGTTCAACAAAGAAGCAAGAAATGCAACGTCTCAACAATCGAAGGGCAAGTTGCTTTTCTGCAGAGTATGTTCATTCCACTATCATTATGGTTGTGTCAGCCTAATGGTAATTTGTCTGACTTTTATACAAAGGACCTATTACTCTTGCTTTGTGCTCTTGCTTATCCATTGGTTATAAGCCGCATAGATAAGATACATTACCTTGTATGGTACGATTATGAATTTCTAAAAGAAATAGAGAAATGAAACTATTGGAATTTATGGGTATAAACAAAAATCACAATTAAATCATACAACAATGAACAAACTTTATTTGTTATTTGTATTGGCAATATTGACAACATTATTGCCAATTTATGAAGCCCAAGCTAAAGTTGTGGCTTCCACGAAAGAGTCTTCTTCCAACAACAATGAAGTGACTCTTACTGTGGCGGGTACTGGAAATACGAAGGAAGAAGCTACAGTGAATGCCTTGCGTAGTGCCTTGGAACAAACTTATGGAGTATTCGTGTCGAGCAATACGTCCATCATTAATGATGAATTGGTTCAAGATGCAGTATCAACAATTACCAACAATTGCGTAAAGTCATACAAGGAGTTGTTGGCCGAATCTTTACCAAACGGCTCATGGTACGTTACATTGCAAGCTACCGTCAGTATTTCCGGTTTGGTAAGCTATGCGCAGTCTAAGGGCAGCAGTGTTGAGTTTGCAGGTAATACCTTTGGCATGAACATGAAAATACAAGAGCTGAACAGACAGAACGAAATAAGGACTATTGAAAATTTGATAAATCAATTAATTGCTTTGGATAATCTTTTTGATTACGAGCTGATTGTAGGTGAACCAAAAAATTCGGACTCAGACTATTATGAGTCGGAGTTTAAGGTAAACTTGCTCTTCAATGACAATACTCGCACTTTCAATGAATTATTATTCCAGGTGTTGAACGAGGTAGCTCTTTCTGATGCAGAAAAGGAAGAATACAGAAAAACGAATACGCCATATTATATAGTTGGTATTCCCAACCCTGAAAATAGTTATAATGTCGGCTTTTGTCTAAGAAATGATTATGATAAGCTTATGAAAAATATATATCGAAAGCTAAGATTCGGATCAAGTGACGAACCTGGGTTCTTTGCTTCTTTTTTTGAAAGTCTTATGAACCGAAAAGCTGTCTGTTTTAAAATTTCAGACAACTTGCATGATCCTACAAACCTAAAATACCATAAGGGGGAAGGGTTCTCAACTGATGACAATGGCCCTAATCCTTGGATGTATGGGCTTTTTCGGTATTATAATTATAAGAAGCTTATGAAGGTGAAACACAAGAATGGGATTATTGTGGGACATGTTTGGTTTGATATCTATATTCCTAAGGCAGACATTTCAAAATATTCCAATTTTGAAGTAAAACCTATAGAAGATGTCAACTTGCACAATATGAATATAGTCTTTTCGGAAGAAAAAGGTTTTGAAATAGTATTAAAACAATGAGAAAAATAGTTCTATTCGTGTTATTAATGGTATCCTTGGGCGTTTCAGCCCAAGGATACTCCAGCGATAAGGTGGCTTTTACCAACTTTCTTGTGCGTTTGTACAACAATGCACCCTTCGAAGGGGTGCGTGCTGTGAACGACTATGATAACGCCTATTTGATTTCGGTGTTGGCGCTTGACAAAGAGAAGTACAAGAACAATGAAAGCGTCATCAACCGAGTGGCTTCTGTCAAGGCGATGGCGCAAGCGTCCCGTTATCTGAACGGCTCCAACATCACACAAGACATGATTATCCACACCACGGATAAAGCCGATGGTACGTCGGATACGGAAATTATCGAATCTATCCACGAGAACTCCGTTGGCTATGTAAAAGCTATGGAGCAACTTACTAACTTTATTCGCAGCGATGGTAAGCTGGTGTTTATCTTTATAACCCAACTTAAAGACAACTTGTAAGTAATATGCTAAAGACTATGACTTGAATAATTCATGGATGTATCTTTGTTGCCTAAGTCTGTTGTGATTTTTTTCGTCATGTCGTTTCTAAGACATTTTCATTGATTCCAGATTGCGGCAAAGAGTATGTGTCCTTGAAATGTTTCACGGGTGATTTCCCGAACAACAGTTCCGTCTGTCCCACTCTGTCATTTATTCGGCGACCTTCCAATCCTCAATGGTGCCGGTCTCGGACGAGAAGCTGCAGCCTATCTTGTACAGTGTGCGCTTGT
>CAVINS010000120.1:0-5414 GCA_963643925.1 Bacteroidaceae bacterium | reverse complement strand
ACCAAGAACCTGGGCTATATCCTCGCCATGCTGCCCGATATGCTTGTCGGACTCTTTACCGGCAAGACCAAGTTCTTGAACATGGACAACTCGCTGATACCAATGGCGAGTATCGTTGCCGGAATATTCGTCAAGAATCCAATTCTGAAGATGCTTCTCATCGGTATGGGCGGTGCCAACCTACTCAACAAAGCCGGGCACGAAGCATTGGACAATAAGAAAAACGAGGGAGTACAGAATGGAGCGAGTGTTCGTTCGGACGTTGCTATGGGGCAAGTGACCTACAAGCAATATCCCGACGAACCGCTCAACCCTCGAATCACAAACCCCGTTCTGCAAGGAACGTGCCTCGTTGCCGACATCGACCATGTGCCGTGTACTATCCAACTGCCGGAGGCTGTGGTGGGCGCATATCGTGCAGGTGCATTGCCGCTCAACACATTGGCAAATGCCATCCTCGCCAAGACGGAACAGAGCAGACAGATGGTTGCCAACAACTATGACGAAAGTGAGAAGCAGCGCGAGACTATTACCCGGACACGAGGCATACAATAAGATTTCAAACCAACAAGAATACAGAGAACATGAAAGAGAAAACTCCATCAGAGAAGAATGCAGCAAAGCGTCAGGCAGAGTTGCTGAGTGATGCGTTGACCGGTGCTTTGGACAATAAAGGCATTTGGCTCAACAAAGACGGAAAGGCAGCGCCGAAGCTCTATCCGAAGGGTGTCAGCGTGAGTCCGTTCAACGCCCTCATCATGGGACTGCACTCCGACAAGACAAACAGTCGTACCTGTCTGTTCACGCCTTTTGCCGAAGCCCAGCGCAACAATATGGCAGTTCGGGAGCATCAGCGCGGTGTACCGTTCCTCTTCTACAACTGGAACAAATACGTCAACCGCAACAATCCTTCCGACATTATCAGTCGTGAGGATTACCAGAAACTCAGCACTGACGACCAAAAGCAATACAAGGGAGTCCACAACAGAGAGATACGCACGCTCTTCACCGTTGACCAGACCATCCTGCCATTGAATAAGCCAAATGACTATGAGGTACTTCTGAAGGAAAGCGGTACTGCAGAAGACCGAGGCATTGCCGACGACCATGCGAAAGGAAGAGCCAGTACCGTGCAGCGAGTGGCATTCAATGACTTCCTGCTCAAGATGCGTGAGAACCTCGTGAGCGTGAAGAACGACGGAAGTGGCGTGGCGCACTACGACTCTGCCAAAGATACTGTCTATCTTCCCTTACAAAAAGACTTCGACTTCTACCGTGACTATATGCAGGAGACTCTCCGACAGGTGGTGTCCGCCACTGGTCATCAGCAGCGTCTGGCCCGTGAGGGTATGGTGATGAAAGGCGGCACGGCTCCGTCTGAAGATGCTGTAAAACGAGAGAAACTCATAGTGGAACTCGCTTCAGGATTAAAGATGCAGCAGATGGAACTGCCGGCACGATTGTCGCCCGAGAACATGAAGCTCGTGGACTATTGGAGTCGTGAACTCCGTGAGAACCCGGCCATGATGGACTGTAAATTTTAATTGAAAAGTGCAGTGAGAAAATGATTGAAAAGTGCACCAGTCATTTCAACGCTGCAAAGATATAAAATCAGTTTTATTTATCATCATATTTCAAAAGTTTTTTAGTCTCTTTCAACCTATATGATTCTCCTGTCATGTTGATCAACATGGCCTTGTGTGTGAGTCTGTCCACCATAGCAGCCACAAGGATCTTGTCCTTTATCACTTCTCCCCACCTGTTGAATGCAAGGTTCGTTGTTATGATAATGGATTTCTTTCCTGCTCTAAGCGACAGATGATTGAAAAGCAGTTCTCCGCCTTCTTTGTCGCAGCTTACATATCCGAACTCATCGCATATGACAAGGTCGTACATTTCAAAACGTCTTTCAAGCATATGCAGCGTATGTTGTGATTTGCACTCCCTAATGAGTGTTATGAGGTGCGGCACAGATGTGAAGAAAACGCTGTATCCCTCCCGGCAGGCTTTTATACCCAATGCCGTAGCAATATGCGTTTTCCCCGTTCCCGGATTGCCTGACAGCACTATATTGCGTCCTTCTTTTATAAATGCAAGTGTCTCCATTTCCGGCAGTGCTGTCTGCGCATCCTTTGGCAATTCCGAACGTACGATTTCCTCCAGATAATGCAGGCTCGTGAAACCGGCACGGCGTATGCGCTGCTGGCATCCGTTCTCGTTACGGCGCTCCACCTCGCGCCGCAACAGTTCCGCGATGAAATCATAGTAAGACCATTGGGCCTTGTTGGCTTCAGCCACGACCTCCTCCATCTCGTCCCTGAAAACAGGCATCTTGAGTTCCTTGGCGTATGACAATATCTGTTCTTTTGTATTCTTTTCCTGTTTCATTGCCTTTATTGGTTTTCCGGTTGTCTGTTATTGGTCAAGTCTGTAATACTGTCCAATGCGCTTATTGCTTCTTTCTCTATCTGCAATGCCTGCTGTGCAACGTTTGCGACAATGGCACAGGAAATATCGGAATTGCCGGTGATACCGTTCCCAGTGTACTTTCCGCTATGCATCTGGAGTTTTATCTGATCCAGGGTGATATGCTTTATGCCATTGGCTTTCAATACTCTACACGCTTGTAGCAGTTCTGTCGCCGAAAACCCTTGCTCATCCATGTATTGTATCAGTTGTACAAAGTCCTTAGGTGTTTCCTGAAAATATGAAGAGTACAGTTTGACTATCTGCTTTTCTGCCTGTTTCAATGCGAGGGAACCCTTCAGTGCACCAGGTTTGTGCAAGAACGTGTCTGTATAGTTTTCGAGCCTGAGGGACCATGCGCCTTGCTTGTACAAACGTTCGTGTGCCGACACTTTCTTGCCCTCATGGAAGATGCTGATCTTTTCACTGTACAGCCGGACTGATACTCTTTTCCCGACAAGATTGTCCGGAACAGAATAATGTGAGCCCATGACTGTTACCGTAGACCATTTGTCAACGCAATGTTCCGAAATCTCAAAACACCCCATTTCTCCAGAATATGCATGCAAGGCTTGTAAGTCAGCCTCCAACTTTTCCTCCTTTCCTGATGTTGAGATGCTTGCTTCCTCTTGATTCAGTGTGCAACATGTATCGCTAAGATGTATTTGTGCCTCCTCTATGTTGTCAAACTCGTATTTTGTGGCGAATGCCTTGCGGCGTACATACTCCACGCTACGCTCCACGTGCCCTTTCTCCCAACCGGCGCGAATATTGCAGAAGCGGTAATCGTATCGGTAAAAAGCCGCCATCCGCAACAGATTTTCCGTAGGAGTCTTGCCGCCAACGAAACTTTTTATGGCCACACGCATATTGTCATACACCATAAGGGCCGGTACGCCCTTGACTTCCCGGAAGAAATTGCGGTGGGATTCCATGAAGGCAAGCGCATTCTGATGCCTGAAGATATAGGCATAGCGCCCATTGCTGTGTGCAAATGTAAACACTGCCATGTAAAAGCGCTGGCGCTTGCCGTGAATAAGGAGATTGACTTCTCCCCAGTCAAATTCGCATATGCGACCAGGATAGTAATATTGACGTACATAAGCTTCCTTGGGTTTATCAGCTATAGTCCTTTTTTCTATACGGCGTATGTACTGGCATAGAGTAGAATAGGCAAGACGATATCCATGCCTGACAAGATGCTCGTGCATGTCTATCTTGCGCATGCACTGCTTCTTCATTCCGGTACTGCGCTTTACTTCGTTCTCATGTAGGAAACCGCGAATGATATCAGCAACTTCCTTTGTCACAACACGTTCTTTACGGTTTGACGTGTCATAATGCGGTTCCATACACAGAAGCGTATTTAACGCCTCGTCCTTTTGCTCGCTTTTGAGGGCTTCTTCATAACTGCGAATAATTTTGTCAACAGTGTGAAAACTGTTGCCTGTAATACGGGTAATCTCATTCTTACCCATTCCCTGTACTCTGTACATGTGGATGATTGCTTGTCTATCTACCATCGATAACATATTTGTGTCTACGCCTATTTTATTCTTTATCATATAGGACGAAGACGGGTTAATATTTGCGTATGGTGGTGCACTTTTCAATCATTTTCTCACTGCACTTTTCAATTAAAATTTACACTTCCGCCTGAGGTCATGAACATCACGACGCGCTTGCCTTTCAATTGATAGGTATCCATGAAGGTGTTGATGATGCGAGGCGCACCATTCCACCAGTTTGGAAAGCCAAGGAAGATGAGGTCATAGCCGTCGAGCGACTCCTTGCTCTTTTCGAACGTAGGACGAGACTGTGGATTGCCATTCTCTTTGCAGCAACGGGAGGTCTTCTCAGTCCAGTCAAGGTCAGCGGCAGAATAAGCCTCGATGGGTTTGATTTCAAACATTTCGGCACTGGTAGCCTTGGCAATATTCTCGGCAGCAGCCTTGGTGGTGCCTGTGGCAGAGAAATAAGCGACAAGCACCTTAGGTGCAGACTCTGTATTAGAGGCTTCGGTAGCGGAAGCCTTCTTGCCACATGCCATCAGTGTGGTTGCGGCTGCAGCGATAACTGCAATGAGTGAGAGTATTCGTTTCATGTTGTATAGGGTTGATGTGATTATACTTTGTAGCGCATCCAGACGGTGTCGCCCATGCGCTCAACGGTTTGTAGTTTGAGCAGAGTGGCAGGCCGGTCGGGGTTATCAATACCGTCGAACACTGCAGCCATGCCTTTGCGACCATCAATGCCGGGGCCTATCATCAGGCTTACCTCGTCTATCAATCCGGCTGCAAGGAAAGCACCATTGATGTGACCACCGCCAACGAGGGCTATGCGCTCCACGCCAAACTCGGTATTCAGCATGTCAAGGGCCTTTGCCAAGTTGATGCGCTCTTTACCGACGGCAATCCAGGAAATGCCCTGACGGTCGAGTGTGTCGAAATACTCCTTCGGGCAGTCCTCGCAGGCAATGACGAGCAGCGGCTGACCACATTGTTCGTTGCTCGGCCAACGCAGTTTGCCGTGAGTGTCAATAGCTACGTCGTAGCCAGGTTTGCCTTCGGCTGCCTTTTTGAAAGCAGTGTGTCCAATAGGTTCTTTGGATGTAGCGACGAAAGGTTCAGGCAGAGCGAAGTGTATCTGCATGGTTACTCGTCCCTCAATGGTAGTGGAACACTGAAGTTGTTCCAACGCATCATAGTAAGCATTGGAAGAATCAATCTGTTCGGTCATTGCGCAGTCGATGCGTCCGTCTACCGATGCCATCATGTGGCAGATAATGTATGGTTTCATATTCTTGTCTAATATTGTACGGTGCAAAATTACTATGAAACAAGCAAACTTCCCGTAGACGCATTACGGATTGAATTAAACAAATTACGGCAAAGTGTCATGGTTTGCAGAATGGGCAGAAATGCGAAATAGCCGACTCCTCACGAGCC
>CAVINS010000119.1:0-5521 GCA_963643925.1 Bacteroidaceae bacterium | reverse complement strand
AATTGAGTCCATTCCTTAGTCCATTCCTAGATTCGTAATCCAGTGAGTCCATTACCAAGGCATTGCGAAACGGAAGGCATCTCTGCCGGAGAGCAATGGGATAGTGACGTCACACCAACGATCTAGACCGGATATGTGCCATGGCTTGAAATCTTCGAAGGCCCGGGGACAAGCCTCCGGAAATGGCTGAAGATTTTTTTAGAGTTAACCAAGACAAAAAAGATGTTAATTGACAACAAAGTAGACCGCTATTCTGACGACAGTCTAAACATTATAACTGTCTGGGACTTCCTCAAACTGTACTCCGGCAAGGACTCCGGGAAGACAGGCGAGTTGGACATCGTAACAGGCTATTTCACCATCTTCACGCTGAGCAAACTCTACGAGGAGATGCCTGAGGAGAACCACTATCGCGTGATATCGTCCGAGATGCTTGGCGACGACTATAAGAAGGATGTCATTGTCAATCTGCTCAGTGATGACATGGACATCACCAACATCGGCAACCTCGACCGCCACGCCCGCCAGGCCATTGCCTTTCTTGAGCGCAATACCGTGGAGATGCGTGCTGAAATCCCTGACTTCTGCCATGCCAAGGCTTATATCTTCCGCAATAGCAACCCCACCGAATCGAGCTATTACGTGGTTGGCTCCAGCAACCTCACCCCTGCTGGCATTGGTCTTAAGCGTGTGCCCAATGTGGAACTGAATATTGCCGAGACCTGCAACAACAGCAATGCCGACTATAAGGAACTGAGCAATTGGTATGAAGACATCTGGAGCAAGGCACGCGCAGAGGTGCCGGAGGACAGCGATAACAAGAAGTCGCCCAAGATTTCCGTCAAGGAGTACTTCATCCGAAAGATTAAGGAATACTTCCGTACCTACGCCCCGGAGGAGATTTACTACAAGATCCTTTTCGAGCTCTTTAATTCGGAGCTTAATCTCGAAGGCGGCATAGAGTACACGCGTGACATGAGTCTCTTGCAGACCAGCAAAATCTGGAAGACGCTTTTCAACTATCAGCAGAAGGGTGTCATCTCGCTCATCAAGATGCTCCGCAAGTACAACGGTGCCATCCTTGCCGATGCCGTAGGTCTCGGCAAAACCTTCTCTGCCCTCGCCGTTATCAAGTATTTTCAGATTCAAAACTACACTACTGTGTTGCTCTGCCCGAAAAAGTTGGAGCAGAACTGGAAGCAGTACCTCCATGGAGCAGGCTCGCGCTTCGACACGGACGAGTTCGAATACAAGGTGCGTTTCCACACCGACCTGCAGAATGAGCGTCTGCAGACGGCTTACGACGCCTTCAAACTGGACTACCTGCAGACCCGCAAGAAGGTGCTAGTGGTGATTGACGAAAGCCATAACCTCCGTAACGAGAAGTCGTGCCGCTACACCGAATTGATGCAGAAGCTCATCCAGAACCAGCCTGGGCAGGACAAGCGCGACGTGAAGGTGCTCATGCTCTCGGCTACCCCTATCAACACGGGCCTGAAGGATGTCAAGGGACAGTTCAACCTCATCGGCCATGGCGCAGACAATGCCTTCGATAATCCGGAGTTTGGCGTCGAGTCGCTCGAAAAAATATTCGTGGAAGCCCAGAGGAAATACACCATATGGTGTGGCGAAGACGACCGCACCATCGGGGGCTTCATAAAGAAGCTGCCCCAGAAGTTCTTCAATCTCACCGACAAACTCATCGTGGCTCGCACGCGCAAACTCATTGAGAAGACACTGGGCGAAGACCTCGGTTTCCCGGAAAAAGACAAACCGGCCAACGTTTACCAAGGTGTGGACCACTTCGGGGACTTCAAGACCACAGAGGAAATCTACAAGGCTTTCGAGAACCTGAGCCTCACGGCCTATCAGCCGTCTATCTTCCGGCACGAAAGCCGCAAGGCTGGCAGAAAGGAAGCCGCCGCAGAGTGGGACGACGACATCAACCGCGAGAAGTTTCTCGTCTATATGATGTGCACGCTCTTCATGAAGCGACTGGAGAGCTCGTGGTATGCTCTGCAACGGACTGTCAAGAAGGTGCTTGACGTGCATGAGGACACGCTGGCCAAGGTGCTCAGGTACGAGACAGACAAAGTGGACGGCATCATCCGCCACGGCGAGGAAATGGACGACGAGGACGACGAAGAATGGCTGACCATATCTCGTCGCCAGATCAAGGTCTCCGACATCAAGAATCTCGGCGGCTTCAAGAAGGGACTGCAGCTCGACTGCAACCAGCTCCGAAAGATCTGCGAGAGCCTGCAGGACTTCGAACAGAAATACCGCGCCAAGCAGGAGCAGGACCTCAAGCTCGAAGAGCTCATCAAAATCCTCGACGCCAAGAAGACGGCCAAAAACAAGAAAGTGGTCATCTTCACGGCCTATGCCGACACAGCCCAGTTTATCTTCGACGAACTGAAGGAGCGGGGCTTTGCGCGCATGGCTTCTGCTTCGGGCATGGAGATTCTCTCTACCGGCAACCACTCGAAGAAAGACTTCACCGAGATTCTCCAGAGTTTCGCGCCCTACAGCAAACTCTACAAGGAACTCGACTGGGACGCGCTCTACGAGAAGAAAGTAGACCACGCAAAATACTACAACGAGGAAAAGCAGCGTTGGGATGTGCCTTACGACCTCTGGCTGAAGCTCGTCAAGGAGGACTGTCCGCAGTATGCCCGCCTCGTCGATGACGGCATCGACATCCTTATTGCCACTGACTGCTTGTCAGAAGGTCAGAACTTGCAGGATGCCGACATGCAGATAAACTACGATATTCACTGGAACCCCGTGCGTTTGATTCAACGTTTTGGCCGTATTGACCGTATCGGATCACCAAACAAGAGGATTTCGTGCGTCAACTTCTGGCCCGCCAAATCGTTTGAGGACTACCTCCACCTCGAGACACGCATACAGAACCGCATGTTGATCATGAATCTTGTGGGCAGCGAGACGCAAGAACTCAATGATCAGTACAAAAATATGGTGGACGACAATCCGTTGCAGGACAAGAATGCCGACCGTCTGCTCGAAGAGCTCACGCACAACAGCATCTCTGATATCGAGTCGCCACAGACGCTTTCGCTTAAGGACTTCTCTTTCGAGACCTACCGCCAGGATCTCGTGGCCTACTACGAGAAGCAGCAGGACTTCTACCGCAGAATGCCCAACGGCGTCTTCTCCGGTTTTCGCAACCAGAGTGCCGACCATCCCGACATGCCGGAAAGCCTCGTGGCGCTCGTGGGCTACCCCAAGAAGCAGGAGGGAAAGAAGAACCACGCCTACACGGAACTCTACATTATGTGCCAGCCCGTGGATGACGCCGCGCAATGGGAGGAAATCAACAAGGCCGACGTGCTGGAGTTCCTGCGCAAGAACAAGAATGCCGATCGATACGTGCCGCAGTGGATTACCGAAAACGATAAAGAGCGAGTCACTCGACTCTCTGATGTGCTCAAGGAATGGATGCGTGCTAAAGCGCCGAGGCAGGCTGTCAAGAATATCAAAGACAAGCTCAATCGCAGAATCATTAGCACCCCCGCAGACGACAAGAAGCAGCAACTGCTGGAGGAGAAATTCCAGATTCAGAACTTCGACCTCATCGTCTGGGAATACGTAACAAGCAACAACGAATGATAACCATTATGATTGAGATGCTTAAGCAATTCACCGCTGGCAAAAGCCTGTTTGAAGCAACTTCGGGCCTGCTGGCCAAGCTGCATATCGAGTTCTCCCGCGAGACGGCCGAGCCCATCAATGTGGCCGACATCTACAATGGTCCTATGCCAGCCTACTTGACAGAGGCTTTACAGAGCATTGAGCATACTTATTTCATTGGTGTCGTCAACGACCAGTCGCTGGCTGGCGCAAAGTCGGATGACTCTCTGAACGAAATTGCAGAGTCCGTTACTCACGACGGCAAGTACGACGGCATGTTCGTCTTTGCCTGCGATGCCAAGGCCGGCGCCAGCCTCACACGCACGCAGGCGTCGACACTCACCCGTGCCTTCAACCGCATCGCCGTTTACAATCCCGTCATTCTTGTCATACGCCAGGACAACCTCCTCTCTCTTGCCACTTGCGAGAGAACAGAGTATGCTCAGGTATGGCGACAAGGCGCCGGGGAGAAGATCGGCAAGGTGAGCATCTTGCGCAACATCGACTGTTCCAATCCTCACCGAGGGCATGTGGATATCCTCGAATCGCTGGGCGACAAAGCCTACCCTACCTTCGAAGAGCTTTACCAGCACTGGATGGAGGTGTTTTCCAGCGAACTGCTCACCAAGAAGTTCTACAACGAACTGAGCGACTGGTATGCGTGGGCGGTTCAGATCGTGCGCTTCCCTAACGACCTGCGCACCAACAACGACGATGCCAAGTTCAATCATGAGGCATGCATACGTCTCATCACACGGCTCATCTTCGTGTGGTTCTTGAAGCAGAAGCATCTTATCCCCGAGGAGTTCTTCGACGAGAAATACATCCGTGAGAACCTCATTGAGAATTTTAACCCGCACGACAAGGAGAACCTCTTCTACAACACGGAGCAGAGCAAGTACTACCGACTGATTCTTCAGAATCTCTTCTTTGCCATGCTCAACTGCCCTATCGTGGCGGAGGGCAAGACAACACCCAACAACCGTTGCTTCCGTGGCGACAGGCAGTATGGCTATAAACGCGATGGCTACAATGTGAACAACCTGATGCGCTATAAGTCGGAGTTTGCTGCCGATGGCGGCGCTGAAAAGTTCATCGAGCTGGCCAACTGCAATGTGCCGTTCCTCAACGGCGGACTCTTCGACTGTCTGGATAAGAAGCCTATCTACTATTACGACGGTTTTTCGGAGCGCAAGGAGTCGCTCGAGCAGCTCTTCTTCCCCGACTATCTCTTCTTTGGCGAGGAGGCGGGCAAGGGCATCGACCTCAGCCAGTGGTATGACGACCAGAAGAAAAAGAATGTGTCGGCCCGTGGCATCATCGACATTCTGAAGCGTTACAGCTTTACTATCGAGGAGAACACGCCTTACGACCAGGAGGTGTCGCTCGACCCGGAGTTGCTGGGCAAGGTGTTCGAGAACCTGCTGGCTGCCTACAACCCCGAGACGAAGCAGACGGCACGCAAACAGACGGGCTCGTTCTACACGCCGCGAGAGATCGTGCAGTATATGGTGGACGAGAGCCTCGTGGCGCATCTGAAGCGTATGTGCGGCGACGATAACGAACCGCTCTACCGCGCGCTGCTGAGCTATGCTACGGATGACGTGGAGCTGACCGACGATCTCCGCAAGAGTATCATGAAGGCAATCTACGACTGTCGTGTGCTCGACCCGGCATGTGGCTCTGGTGCATTCCCCATGGGGGTGCTGCAGCAGATGGTGCATGTGCTGAAGCGCATCGACCCGACCAATGAGATGTGGAACTCTATCGTGGTCGACATCGCCATTCAGGAGGCCAAGAAGGAACTGGAGAAGGTTGCCTCGGGCAGTGCTGACGAGAAGGCAAAGATTGAGGAGAACCGCCAGGC
>CAVINS010000118.1:3252-5592 GCA_963643925.1 Bacteroidaceae bacterium | reverse complement strand
TGAAAAATGCGCTTTTGGGCTTGTATTTCGTAAAAACTTCCTATATTTGCAGCATCAATCCATACACTAATCAGTATGACCGAGCCCACTCTATCCATGCCGGACCTATATATGCCGATGCTGGCCCATCCTGACGCGCAGACCCCGACGGCCCGTCCCGATGTGCTGGCAGAGCAGTATCGCGTCAGCCGATATTATGACACGGAGAAAACGATTGAATGGTAAATTATCTGCGCGACAACTTATACGATTGCGGGAGAAGTAATGTTTCGCGTTTAACAACCTAATGATAAACACTATTTTGAAATGAAAAAGCTAATCCTGTTTGCAGTATTCGTATTTATCGCTATGATTTCTTATGCCCAGTCTAATACAAAAAATACCATTGCATCACCAGATAGTAATGTTAATTTTCGTTTGTATCAGACCAACAATATGTGGACATTCCTAAAACTTGACACCAGATCTGGCATTATCACACAAGTGCAATATGATGTTAAAGGAAATAATCGAATGGAAATCGATACTAAATGGCTTCCCTCTTGTTTCTTTATCTGAAACTCAACCAGGTAGATTCTTTCTCTATCCAACTGAAAATATGTTTAATTTTATTCTTCTGGACCAGATAGACGGAAGGGTATGGCAGGTACAGTGGAATATAAAAGAAGAGAATAGAGGAGTGTGCAGGATTATGTAATTGAATAGACAAAACATGCAACAGCCAGTATCACATCATACAGTACGTAAACTTACATATGCTTGCGATTCTGACGGGGCGCTTCGTTATATAGATGAAGTCCCCAATGGTAACGCTTGCGGATGTGTTTGTCCTGCGTGCGGGAAACCATTGATGGCAAGAAATCGTGGAGAAATGCGCATCCATCATTTTGCGCATCAAACTGGCGCAGAGTGTGAATATGCCTATGAAACTATGTTGCATCTGCTTGCAAAAGAGAAAGTACGTGACGCTTTTCTTTGCCATGATTCCTTTATAATGGAATATGAGTATAGGTCGTATTGCTCCAAAAAGAAAGAATGTCATTGTTGGAGTCAAGGGGATTGTTTTACCAAATTAAGACGGAATTTTAACTTGAAAGATTTCTATGATTCATGCGAACAGGAGGTGGCTTATGACACAAGTCGGAGACGTTCGGATTTGAAAATATATTCAGCGAGCAATCCTACAAGGCGTCCGATTTATATAGAGTTCTGTGTTACACATCCCAGCGATTATGAGAAACTGCATAGTGGAGATAAAATCATAGAAATTATGTTAGAGTCTGAAGAGGATGTTGATAAACTTGTACAAAATGGATTTGTGGAATCGGAGCTACAGCAAGAGCAAACCCCTTTACCTGTTGCATTTTATGGATTCGACAAAAAGGAGGATTACAACAATAATTCGGTAGATCAAGAGATAGAAATTGTTCGATATGTATTATATCCGTCTGGAAAGACACTTTGTCGGTCCGAGCTTGCTTCGTGCCGCAACTTGTCTAGATACCCAAATAGCTTGATGGAAATTGTTTTCCATACACCTGTGGCTTATGATTTATATGAATATGCTAAATATGTTGGATATTTCATGCACAAAATTCCCAATTGTATGGTTTGTAAAAATTATATCAAGGGCTGGGATGATCAACTATTCTGTAAACTCTACAAGCATCTGAACCTTGCCCCTTTTGCAAAACATGACACGGCAAGAGCAAAAACATGTCCTTATTTTAAGGTCGATCAAAACGAGATGAGAGATAGACTGGAACAAGGATGCAATTATCCATTCGATATTTTATAATTATTGAGAACTTTATTTACTTACATAACTTGCTTAAAACATTCACATTATGATACAATACACTCTTAATATCGGCGACAAATCGGGGGCTGTCGAAATTGTCGACCAAGATAGGTTGTGCTATCAGGTAAGGAGCACATCTAAAGGGTCGCAAGGCTTGCGTACAATATCCAAGCAACTGCTGGACGAATTTGTTCAGTATGTGATGGAGCATCCAGATGCTTCTGCTGCCGACGCAAGAGAGGCATTGAGTGGAAAGTCGGAGGTAGATAAGTATGAATATGGATACAACTCCACCTTGCTGATATTGGCCAAAATGGTCGTAGATGGAGCAAAATCGAAGGGTGTTTCTATATCTCAAAATACAACTTCCCCTCTCTCTCTCCAGCAAATCTACTATGGTGCGCCGGGAACGGGAAAGAGCCATGAGATAAAGAGGCAGACGGCAGGGAAGGCCGTGGTGCGCACCACGTTCCATCCCGACACCGACTACTCGACATTTGTGGGGGCATACAAGCCGACCATGGAGGATGTGGAGGTGC
>CAVINS010000118.1:0-3242 GCA_963643925.1 Bacteroidaceae bacterium | reverse complement strand
GGGGACGTACCGAGAGCGGAGAATCACCTACAAGTTTGTGAAGCAGGCCTTCCTCAAGGCTTACCTCGCCGCGTGGAGGAAGTACGCCGAGCGGGGAGAGGGAGAAGCGGAGCCCCAGTACCTCGTGATAGAGGAGATCAACCGAGGCAACTGCGCACAGATATTCGGCGACCTGTTCCAGCTGCTGGACCGCCAGGACAACGGCTTCTCGACCTACCCCATAGAGGCCGACACCGACCTGCAGAGGGAGATAGCCGAGTCGCTCGCCGAACCGGGTGGAGAATACGCGCTGCCCGCCGAGGGCCTGCGCCTGCAGGGTGCGGTGGACGACTATTGCGGCGACTTGGAGGGCGACATCACCGGCGGCAAGGTGCTCCTGCTGCCGCCCAACCTCCACATCTGGGCCACCATGAACACCAGCGACCAAAGCCTCTTTCCCATAGACTCGGCCTTCAAGCGCCGCTGGGACTGGCAGTATGTGCCCATCAGCGATGCGGGCAAGGGCTGGGTGGTGCGCGCCGGCGGCGCGGACTACGGCTGGTGGGACTTCCTGCAGGCCATCAACAAGCGCATCTACGACGCCACCTACTCGGAGGATAAACAACTGGGCTACTACTTCTGCCGCGCTCAGGGCGGCGTGGTCAGCGCTGAGACCTTCGTGGGCAAGGTCGTCTTCTACCTCTGGAACGACGTGTTCAAGGACTCGGAACTGGAGGGCGACGCCTTCCGCGACACCGACGGCACGAGGCTTACGTTCGACAAGTTCTATACAGTAAGCGGAGGCCGCACCCAAGTGGTCGGCAGCAAGGTGGAACTCTTCCTCAAGAACCTCGGCCTCGAGCCCCTGGTCGCTGCTGCTCCTGATGAGGCGGACGAAAACTAACTTTCACCATCCAGACATTTTGACTCGTAACGCATAAGCCATGCGCATCCTGATCGAAGAATATCCGTACGACGCCGCCGACGTGCACGACGAGCTGCAGGGCCTCGATGTCCTGGAGAGCGTGGAGGGTAAAGTGGTGGTTCGCTATGTGGGTTATTTCTACAACAACCTGCTGGGCGACTGCGTGTTTATCCTGCCCAAGGTGATGCTCAAGAAGGATGCAGACGGACGGGAAAAGGTGTTCGGCAAATACGAGCCGCGCGACATCGTGCGCTTTGAGGCGGGACGAACCTTCGGCGACAGGGCGGAGGAGGACTTCGTGTATAAGTTTGCCGTGTGGATATACCGGGCCATCGTGGTCTACAAGAACGACGCCCGCCACGACTCAGACATCGTCTACCAAAAGCGCATAGCCCGCTCCGGGCATGGCCGGCGCCGCCTGGGGAGCACCTACCTCGACATCCTGCTGGCACTCATCCAATGGCGCAAGGACAACAGAAGTTTCTTCTTCTACGTGCTGAGAAACCTGCATAGCGGCCTGAGCAAAATCAATTGGACGCGCACCATAGCACATACGCCAGCCATCGTACAAGAAGGCAGCGCCGTCTACCTGAACCCCGTCAACCGGAAGCGACAGGTCAACTTCGACGAGGAACTGCTCGTCATCTACAGCTCCATCCTGCACTACATAGCGGGGCGGTTCGGATTTGCCGAGACCGCCGACTGCAACGTGCCCCTCATCACGGGACGCCAGTTCGATAGGTATCTGAGAGGCTACGGCAAGGTGCGCCTCGGGCAAATCAAGTACAAATACTTCTCCGACAAGGCCCTCCAGCTTTGGCAGCTCTGCTACGCCTTCTTCGACGAGTCGCGGCAGGTTATGGTCCACTCTGACCAGAGCGAGTATCTGCTGGTAGGGAGCTTCCATGTGGTCTTCGAGGCCATCATCGACGCCCTCATCGGCGACGAGACGCTGCCCGACGGCATGGACAAGAAGCAGGAGGACGGCAAGATTGTCGACCACCTCTACACCGCCCGTAGCCTCATAGAGAGCGAGTCGCGGCAGACCTACTACATCGGCGACTCGAAGTACTATAAGATGGACCACGAGCTGGGGCGCGAGAGCATCTACAAGCAATACACCTACGCCCGCAACGTCATCCAGTGGAACCTCGACATCTTCAACGGCATCGGCGACCACCCCAGCACCTCGGGCATCAAGCTCTGCGACGATGTGACAGAAGGATACAATATCATCCCCAACTTTTTCATCTCGGCCAAGATGAACGAGGCCTTCGACTACACGACCGACGACATCGAGCAGACCGACCGCAGGAAGAACAAGCACATGAGCTACCAGTGGAAGAACCGCCTCTTCGACCGCGACACGCTGCTGCTCTTCCACTACGACGTCAACTTCCTCTTCGTCCTCTCGCTCTATGCCCGCAACGATGCGGGGAGCAAGGCGCAGTGGAAGAAGAAGATACGCGAGCGGTTTCGCACCGAGATACAGGAGTGGCTGCAACAGGACTACGACTTCTACGCTATGCGGGCACACCCCGACGTGGACGGCGAGCGCTACGTGCGCGACCACTTCAAGGAGCTGCTGGGCAAGGTCTACACGCCCTATGCCGACCCGCAGACCTACTCGCTGGCGCTCGACAAGGCCGACGAAGCGCACAACGCCGCCCTGCTGGCCACACTGAGAGGGGCTTTCTATGTCGAGCCGTGCGCATTGGGCACCGCGCCCGATGCCGTCCTGCCTCAGGTCAGCACCATAAGGACCTCCAATGCCGCCCTGCCCCAGGATAGCGCCGAGCGCAACGTGCTCACCTGCCTCGTGCGCAAGATGGACGCGGGCTACGATGCCTTTGCCTGCCACAAGGGCCGCAACTACATTATGGAGCGCGTGCCAAGCGTCAACCTTATGGCCGTCCGCTACCTGCTGCCCATGGTCAGAGGTTCGATTGACGGGTACTACGACCTGGAGCGCATTGCGGTGGAGGACGACAACGGACAGGCTCATCTGCGCATACGTGTGGGCGCATATCACGCGCTCGGCACGACGTGGGTGTCTATCTACCGCTCCCAGATGCAGCCCGGTGAACTCATTTCGCTCATCGAAGCTGCAAAGCTCGCCCATCCCGCTTCCGACACGCCGTAACGCTCCGTCATCGTCGGCGAAACGGAGGGACTTGCGCTTAACTCACTATGGGTGAGTAGGTTAGCCCGTATGGACGACTCGGCAGGTTGCAACAAAGTGATGACGATGACGATGACAGTTCAAAATTCCGCAAGTTGTATTTCTACCTCCGAAAACCTTGAGAAAGAAAAGTTAATATATATATAATATATATAT
>CAVINS010000117.1:0-5633 GCA_963643925.1 Bacteroidaceae bacterium | reverse complement strand
TCGAGTACGCTCTTGTCATTGACAATCTTCTCCCATGCCACATATCCTGCGGCACTTCCCACAGCGGCTGTCTTCATGGCCGTGCCTGCTCCGCGAAGCGTCTGCTGCGGATGGAGCACCGCTCCGCCAACGGTCTTGCCCGTGGCTTTGGTGGCAGAGCCTACGCCTTTGGCGGCCTTGCCTGCTCCTTTCAATAGATTACTCCAAAAACTCATATCGTAATTTTCTGTTTATGGTTTCACACTTCTGCCGTTCTGCCTCCAGCGTTGCTTGGCGGCTTCGGCAATTTCCTTCTTGCTTGTAGGCTTGGGTCGTGCGCCCTCGTCAATCTCGTACCACACATCCGTCATGGTGGTGTACTTTACTGCTTTGGTGAGTCGCTGCAGTTTCTTGTTCATCTGCTTGAGCTTCGGACGGATGCCGAAGACTATTTCCATGCGTTCCTTCTCGGTCATCTTGTTGTCGGAGAGACACACCGTTCGGATGTCGTTCACTATCTCGATACTGTTCATGATGAGTTCGCGGTAGATGGTGTTGCGCTTGCTCGACAGGGCTACCGCCATAGCGTTGGTGGTGTTCTGCGAGAGTTGTTTGGTGAAGTCGCTCATGTTGTCGGTCAACCGGCTTATCTCATGATAAAAGCCGTAGATCTGCGCGGCGTAGCACACGATGCTACGGAAAGAGTCGAGGTAGGTGTTGAACTCCCGTTGTAAGTCGGTAGTTGCTTCCACTTCTTCCTTCGTCCAGATATGACCGGTACTTTCAAGCAGCATCACCTTCTCCTGGTTCTTCAGTTCCTTCTTTGCCTTGTCGGTATAGACGAGGATAAGTCCGGCGAGCGTCGGGTCGTTCTGCGCTTGAACTTTTGCTACGGATGCTAGACAGAAGCAGATGATTGTCAGATAGTATTTCATATTCGGTTGAATAATTTGTTCGACATTCATTTTACCCTTGCCGCTCTCCTCCACCGGCTCAGCGATTGCGCTGCCACTTCCCCATTGCTCCGGTCTATCATCCCTGCCGTGACGTTGTTCCACACGTCCGTCATGGTATAGTAGCGGATGGAGAGATAGAGCTTGTTGAGCTTCTTGCTGAACGTGCCGAGTTTGTCGTTGAGCTCCCATAGTGTCTTGCTTCGTTCCGTTCCCGTGAGCATGTTTTCGCTTCCGCCCTTTGCCACTGCATCGTTGAGCAGCGTGAAGACGGAGACGAGTTCGGTGGCGGTCTCGATATACAAGTTATTCATGGAGATAGTTGCCACGATACCCTGCGGATTGTTGGCTATGGCCTTCTTCAGTTTGCAGAGTGTAATGAATATGCGCACGCCGTCATCATAGAGATGGGTGCAGGCTTTGAGCGAAGAGGCATAACCGTTGACAGACTTCAAGTAAGCATTGTATTCCTTCTGCCACTTGTGCATTTCGGTGAACTCCGCTGCAATGGTGTTCTGCAGTACGGCGGTCTTGGTCTCTCCGTCTATCTGGTCCTCAATCTCACCGTTGATGAGTTCGTTGCCCTCTGCCAGTGCCATCCACTCCAAGGGGTTGGCAGACACAATTTGTGCCTTGACCTCCACGTGGGAAGCCAAGGCTACAAATACTGTCGCAATAATGAAAAGAAGCTCCTTGCGCATTGTTTTGAGATACCTTATCGTTTGAATTTTATGCCTTCTTGTTTTTCGGCTTCACGCTGTTGGCGTTCCGCCTCCCGTTCTGCCCGTTGTTCCGCCATGAATTCGCTGTAATCGAAGTTATCGCTGAAGCCTTGCTCCGTGAGCGAGGGCGACTTCTTGTTCAGTAGTGCATCGTTCCAGTCTTTGTAAATACCCAGCGGATGGTACGACTGCACATTCTCCTGACGGAAGCCCATCTCCTTGGCTATGGCCTTGAAGTTGTCGGCAAACTGCCGTCCGGCAGTATCCTTGTCAAAACCCAAATAATGCCGTGCATTGGGCGTTGCTGCCAACATCCCTCGCATCTGCTTCTCGGTGGGCGTGCCACCTGTGGAGACAAACACGGTCTTTGCCGGGTTAATCTGATACTCTGCCATAGCATCGTAGGCACTCTCAAACCACAGTATCTCTTTGGCTTGACTGAGTGGCTTGCCCGTAAGGTTGGCAATCCACAGTCCTTCACTAGCATTGCTCCCTTCGGCCTTGCCTTTGTAGGCTCCAGTGCCGTCAAGCCGTGGTCTGCCACGTTCCTCGAAACCTATCACCTTGTCATCATTGGGTTTGACAAGAGGGAAAGAAAGGTTGGCGAACGAGAGTCCGTCGGTGCGGTGCTTGGTGGCCAACACGAAATGCTTGTTGAAGGCATATTGCGTGTAGAGGTCGATGCCCCTGTGCTTGAAGTAGGGATAGAACTTACGTTGGCTCGCCCTGTCCTGCGTGTTGAAACGGTGGATGTCGTAATCATTGAGATTGAAAGGTCTTGTGGCTTTCGTCTCCGACAAAGGCTTTACAGTCTGACTGTTGACAATGGGATTGTTGAGCAACCGGTTGCACACGAGGTTGACGAGGCGGTCTTTGTCCATGCCCGTCTGGTAGTCGGCAAACTTTTCGGGATGCTCCTTGATGAACGAGATAACGTTGAACACCTTCTGACGGGGCGGTTGGAAGCAACCTTTGCCATTGGCGGTGACAATAAACTTGTCGCCACGCACACGTTTGCCTTCATTGTCCAATCGGATATACGAAGGATAGCGCAAGCCATCACGTCTGTTCAACTGATAGCCTGCGTCCTGCAATACGTCCTGGATGTCGATGCGATGAATGAAATCGTCGTATGTCAAATCGTTGTCCCTCATTGCTATTCGTTTAATTGGTTCAATTTGTGGTTCAATACCCACGTCTCATCTCCGTCACCTCGCGGTTCATGTTCGCCTCAAAGTTACGTGCAGCCACGTCCTGCGGACTGTCCACACCGGGCTTGAAGTAAGGCCGTGGTGCAGGATGACTCTCAAAGCGTTCGCCATAGACCTCGGGAGCTGGATGCGGATGGCGTACGCCATGTGCCACTTCCGTTGCGACAACGGCTCCGGCGGTAAGGGCTGCAAATATCTTGTTGCCTAGTCCAGCGTTCGCACCGGGACGTGTCTTCATGTCCACCTCGGAGAAGATATTGGAAAAGAGTTTCATGCGGTGGTAGTCGTCCACAGCCATGAACTTGTCGTACTGCTTCTGACTGATGTCGTGGGTCACTGCCCGACCGTTGATGATGGCAGTCATCTTGTACTTACCCTCTGCAGCATCCTTCACCACACTTATCTCATCCACTGACACCTCGCGTCCGTGCTTGCCCTCTCGGTACCAACCTTTGTTGTCGTTGAGCATGTCGAGGTCTTTGCCGTCAACTACAGCGTCGCCTTGCAGGTGTTGCTCCTGTGTCACCTGCTCTTGATGAACTTCCTGCTCGGAAACGGTCGTTTGTTGGTTTGCTTCCAACTGCTGTCGTACCTCGGGCTTCAAGTCGATATTGATGCGCTCTTTGGAGTTGAGCATGTCCATCGTTATCTTGTCCTGGAAATCACCGCTGATAACGTTGTTCAGCACTTCGAGTCGTTTGTCAAGCGGCTCCTTCTTGATGGAGTTGCTGGTGAGCGTCTTGAGTTCGTCATCATTCAGGTCGTACACCATGTCGGCGTTGACCTTATCACTCTGTATGGTAAGCGTCTTCTTCTCAGCGTCAATGATGATGCCGTGCGACTCCAGACACTCCTGCCATTTCTCGTTGGTGAAATAGACGGGCGACGTGATAAGTTCCTTGTAGGGCTTGGCCGGTTCGGTACTTCTTGGTCGGTTGACCATCGGAGTGACAACGGCTTGCAGCGATTGCAAAACATCTTGTGATGGCTGCGCTACCTGTGTCTGCTGGCCTTTATAGTAGAAGCCATAACCGCCGGATTGCATCTCGCCGGGCTTCATCCGTCCGTCGGGACGTTCGCCCACCATTGGAGGATTGTAGAACAACTGTCCGCCGACTCTCCGCATGTGGAAACCGTCCTGTTGGCGTGGTGTCCAACCAAGGAAAGGCGGAGTTGCCATACCGGGTACGGGCATCTGCATCATACCTCTTCTGCCGTACTCTCCGTCACCGACTCTGTAACCGTGCAGTCCCATTGCCACACGTCCGTTGGCGTTTCGTGCGTGCACAAAATTTCGTGGCATATCGAAGTCCTTGGCGATAATGTCGGTGAAGGTGTTGTATGCCTTCTTGTTGGCTGAGTTGGTGCCCCAGTCAGTCATGGCAAGCATCTGCCTCTCCGATATATTATAGGTGAGCAAAGGCGAGTCGTGTCCTTGCACCGCCAATTGGTAACCGTCGCCGGCAGGAATGATATGCGCCTGCATGCCGTTCTTCATGAGCAAGTCACGCATCTCGGGCTGTAGGTCCATCTGCCGTGGGTTCGTATTCTTTCTTATTGGCATAGTATTTCGTTTTTGAGTTTATGCGTCGCCTCGCATCATGGCCTCTTCAAGTTGTCTGTCCTTGTAGCCCACAAATGCTTCGGCAGTCATGTTGTTGATTTCTACGCCCATGCTTTGGCAATACTGTGCGTACTCTTCCTGCCAGTCCTGCGAATAGTGGTTCACATAACCGAGCCAGTCTATCTCGCCGGCCTGGATCTTCTCGATGAGTACATCCTCTGAGTAATATTTTGTCTGTGCCATAGTGTTTATGTTTTGGGGGGTTATCTGTGAGCTGCCATTGCACGCTGTGCCGACTTCTTTTGCTCGTTCCACAGTTCCTCGGTATAGTCGTCCTCGTTCACATAACTCAGATTGCCGTCGTCGCCCATTACCCAGCAGCCGTAGCAACCGAAGGTGTACTTGTCCCATTCTCTTTTGGACTGCTCCGTCCATTTCTGACTGTCGCCCTGACTGAGACGGAGTCCGGTATTGGAATTGAGGTCAATGCCAATAGTGACAGGCTCGTCGTCCATCACAAATGTCAATGGTTCACCGCCCTGCAGCACCTTCACCTCTGCATTGCTGAGTTTCATCTCGTCAGCAATCACCTGGAGGTTGCGCCCGATGACCTGCGTGGGAGCGAACATCACCTGCCTGGTCTCCGTGTCAATCTGCACGAAACCCTTGCTCTGTGTCCCGTCAGGCAAAGTGATGTCGGCGAGGATGGCTTTGCCCGACTGCAACTGCTTCTGCTGCGCCTCGTCATACTTGTCGAGCGGTGCCGACTGCAATACGGGATAGAACACGACATCCACCTTTCCGTCGTCCATGCGCACAAAGGAGAAGCGTGTGCGGCTGCTGATGGTGTTGCCGTTCTCGTCCTCAATATGTATGGGGAGCACCGGCGAGCGTCGTCCGCTGCCGATGTCCTCCAACACATGCATAGGCAAATCTTCAATCATCTCTCGTGTGAGTCCGTACTTTTCCAGTGTCTGGTACGGCAACTCATGGTCTTCAAATCTATCTTTTTTCATACTTTTGATTTTTATGTTCGTCAAATTCAGTGTGCTTGCGGTTCGTCTAAACCACTGCAAAATTACGTTCTGTTTATGCCTTATAAAGAATTGTATAACAGACCACATTTGTTATTTAGGATTAGTTATGCTTTCAGTATGATAATAGAAGAATATTCATACTCAATACTTATATTATCTTATAACTT
>CAVINS010000116.1:3274-5802 GCA_963643925.1 Bacteroidaceae bacterium | reverse complement strand
ATGTATGTGTTCTTCAAGTCTCAAGAAATCACTTCGGATGTGTATGACTATGACGGCACGAAACTGAATTTTGAGGGCTTTGTGGCGCACAATTTCCCCGTAGGCGGCACTCTTGTTGACCAAGGAATGATATGGACGGGCAAGGTGTTCGTCATGATAAGCGACATCGGGCAAACGCCTTACAACAATACCTACACCTACACCAATATTGATGCTGCCAATGAAGATACCATACTCTACAACGAGAACCACGATATGCAGGATATGGAAGTCACAAGTGCCGGTCATGACAGTGCCGGCAAACCTTTCTTTGTAGCCGGAGGCCTGACATATCATCTCACTGGTGAAACGGTGTCATGGGAGCGACGGGTTTTTACGGGCATAGAACATCCATACAGGGGAGCGGTGCTATATGACGAAGATGGTACTGATACAGGAAACAGAGTGATGTCCGTTACTAGGGGGAGTAGCAGAATCCTGGCGATGGGAGAAGATTTTTCTCGCATCATGGTAGGCGATGAAGATACCCCGATCCATTATAGTAAAACATTGTACCAGGTCTACACGGACAACGAAGCCCCGATGGGTGGCGATGTGCTGTATAATGCGGACGGTGAATTGACAGACAAGACGGTTGCAAGTTTTGTTGATTACGGCTTCATAGCGTCTGATGGGCTGACATGTCTGCGCAATAGCGAACTTGACCAGAAACAAAATGTTGTGCTTTGGACGAAGAACGAGATTCCTTCCGAGGGTGAGGATGTGTTCGAGAGCGAGGATGAAATAACATTTACGAAACACAGCACAGTAAGTTCTTACATAGACGATGTGCTTTATACCACAGCCGGAGAGGAATGCACATCTACCGGCAGAGAATTGTCTCGCACGGAATATGTCTACACCACGAGTGACGAGCCGAAGGAGGACAGCCCCACCTACACGAAGAATGGCGAGCAGTATGTTGAAGCCACGGAGAAGGTGCTTGCCTATGAGGGCAACCGCCTTGTTCTGGACAACAACAAGGAGTTTGCAAGGCACAAGGAGAGCGACTTCTACTACGGGCAGCCTGTAGTGTATCTCAAGACAAACGCAAGCACGCTGACCATAGGCGAGGCGGTTTACGACAAAGACGGCAACAGTGCCGGCATTGTTGACCAGGAAGGCAAGGTCAAGGGCATACCATACGAGAAATGGAATGCCGGCAACATACGGAAACAGACGGACGAGACGATTGCCGACATCAAGAGTATTGGCAATGTCCTCATCATCACCACGGACAAGCACATGCACTACACCCTATGGAAGGAAAACGAGGCCGGGAAGAATACTCCTGCCCAGTATGTCTACCTCGGATGCAAGTTGCCGGAAGTGAAGATAGATTTTACCAACGTGTATGAGTTTGACGAAAACGGAGATTTCAAAAAAGTTACAGACCCCCGTGGCGGTGGTTTTGCGAGATACCAGTATAACATAGGTACGATGATTAAGCTCACCAGCGCATCAATGGAGGTGCAGAACTATATCAAGACCTCTGGACTGACTGCACAAGACCCCGATTCTGTCATCAATGACAGCGACGAGGATGGTGCCACCAAGAAAGCGAAACTAACCAACCTTGTGCTGGGCAAGGTGAACAAGGAACTTGCCAATGCTACGGAACAGGGATTGTTTGTACTGCCAAGATTGTTGCGCATTGCGCTGAAGCTCTACGATGGCAGTTATGCGTGTTATTCGGAGCCATTCCTGATATGCGCCCATAGTGTAAAAGACTGTGTTTCGGGTACACCGAAAAAACAATACGCAAATATATACCCCTTCATTGAGCGGTACTTCATCAGGAATTTGTCGGAGTTGAAACAATGGAAGGATATTGTCAAGGGGATTTCTGTATTTGCATCCGAGCCGATATACGACTATGACCAAAGCGGTGTCGTGGAAAAAGTCAGTTGGAAGGGTTCTTCTTCCGGCACAACATATATCAGTGTCGTCTTGCCGGAAATAAGCATGGCTGACCAAATCAGGAAACTTGAGAATACCTGCAACTTCTACAAGATATACGACATAGACCTTGAAAAATACCATTCGGGGTACAGCAACGTGAGGGTGAGAAGGGTACTGACACGCGGAAAGGAAACATCTGATGTCTTAAAATTTAGGTTGACATACACTAAAAAGACAGGGGAAGAAGAAACTGTCGATGTGAGCTGCAAAATACCAAGCGAATCCACTGTTAGCGAGGTTGCGGAAATATTGAAAAATGCGCTTGATAAATATGAAGGTGTCAGTGCTGACTATGTTTTCAATGTAAAAAATAAAGACGAAAAAAGCGACACTGCGGAAATAGTTGGTACATTTTGCGAACTATGTATAACCAGTTGCTATGGCAAAGTGGAAATGGGGAATATAAGCGACTTTGCTGATTTTCTTGCGTATGTAACTAATCGCCAAGGCGGTATGCTGATACCTTCTTTGTTGCCGTTGAGTACGCTTGAACAACAGAAGGTCATCACCGATGACTATTACAGCCA
>CAVINS010000116.1:0-3264 GCA_963643925.1 Bacteroidaceae bacterium | reverse complement strand
ATGTACAACTACAACGGCAGAATGAACTATGCCAATATCAAACGAGGGTTCTATCATCCTACCCTACACCGTAATTACCAAAATCCATACGACCAAACAAATCCTTTCATGCAGATTGATGGCATGTGGTTCTATATCACTGCCGGAGAGCGTGACATTATCGTCAAGGGAGAATGCAAGAAGAACTTTTTTGACCTGAACTATATCTATTATCCCGACAAGCATTGCTACCGATGTGTGGTCAAGATGACGCGCTTCGACAATTCAACAGTCTATTGCAGTTTCCCCATGACGGCAAACGACTTGCTCAATGGGGCTACATTTGTAGCGGAGATACCTGTATCTACGGGTGATGTTAATGTATACACCACCACAATAGCTTATGCCTACAGTGGCGCGATAAGGTGGGCTTTCTACCGCAACGCAACTGGTTTCAGCCTTACCCAATACATTGATGCCGACATTACGGCTGACCCGTTGCCGAGTGAGGAAACGGACTGCGAGGAGTTGGCCAACACCATCATCAACACAGAAGTGGGCAACCCGTTCTACTGGAACGCCAAGGGTTACAACGATGTGGGGAACAACGAGATTGTCGGTCTGTCAACAAGTACGGTGGCTTTGTCTCAAGGGCAGTTTGGTCAGTACCCCGTATATGTGTTCTGTGGCGATGGTGTATACAGCCTTGACATTGACGGAAGCGGTTACTATATCTCCAACCGTCCTGTAACAAGGGATGTGGCCTACAAGGGGAGTATCTGCCAGACTGACGATGCCGTATTGTTTGCCGCCCAGCGAGGTATCATGATGCTTAGTGGCAAGAATGCCATTCTCATGACGGAGAAGGTAGATGGCAAGTTGTTTGATTTCCGCAAACTGAAGGGATATGGCGTTATACAAGAGTTGGCAAACGTGGTACTTGAAAAGGGTGCGGACAAGGTGTATGTGCTGCAGGATTTCCGCACGTTCATGCAGGGATGCCGGATAGCCTACGACTATACCTACCAGAGAGTGTATGTGTTCAATCCCGACTACGGATACTCATATATCTATTCACTCAAGACGAAGGAATGGGGCATGTGCATGTCGGACTACACTTACCCCATCAACTCCTACCCGGAATGTCTTGTCATGACAAGTGGCAACAATGTGGTTGATCTGTCGTCGGAAGGCGATGGCGTGAAGCCCGGACTGGCGGTGACCCGTCCGTTGAAATTGGGCATGGCCGATGTGCTGAAGACAACGGACAGCATCATACAGCGAGGCGTGTTTGAGAGGGGGCATGTGAAATGTGTTCTGTATGGTTCGAGAGACTTGCAGGCATGGCAGTTGGTATGGTCGTCGAACAATCACTACATGAGAGGTATGCACGGCACACCATACAAGTATTTCCGTTTGGTGCTCATCTGCAACGGCATGACATTGGAAGAGAGCGTGGACGGATGTACGGTGAACTTCCTGGCAAGGAAAGTGAACCAGATAAGATAATCGTGGTTTTGATGATGGGTTGAAAAGAAAAGGGTGCAGTCGTTCACACGAGGCACCCTTTCACAATTCACAACGTCTTATGAAGAAAAATCAAAATGGACTCATCTTTCTTGTCAGTGTCTTGCGTCGGAAAGTCAGCGTTCTTACAATGCCGTTTTTCATTTCCTCGATCTTTGCTTTCCAGTTGTCAGCCGCATCGGGCTTGGTGATGGAGAGCCAATCGGCCAAGACACGATATACCATTAGTTCGTGGATATAGTTTTCAAGCAGCTCGACTGATGTCTGTGAGAAATCCTCCGGGAGACTTAGTGTCATGGTGTAGATGTCGGTCTCGCCAAGAACATCGTCAAGGCTGGTGTTGTCGATGACGGCTGTCTTGCTGTAGGGGTAACACAATTCCACGCACTGACGGAAGGTGAGGTCAAGGACACGGGTCACTCTGTCAACATTACCTTCGTCGAGGACATCAATGACAGGATGGCGGTCGTGTTCGTCCTCCACCTCCATGATGTCTCCTTCCACCCAGCAGTAGTTGCCTATGTCGTAGAGCAGTTCGTAACGCCGGAATGTCAGCGTTGCCGTCTTGCGTGGTGTGTATTCCTTACAACAACATCCGTGCATGTGATCTGTATATTATTGGTTGGGGTTATGATACTTGGGGCGAATGCGCTTGTTGACAGCCTCGCGTACTTGCTGAAGATTGGCAGCACTTAGATTGACATAATCAGTTGCATCGGCCTTGTTGGTAATGGTGAACCAATCAGCGATGGAAGCATTGACGATGTACTGGTGGCATCCACCTGTAATGGCAGACACGGTGGCTTGGTTGTAGTTGCACGGCATCTGCAAGGTGATATTCAATGTACTTTCGGTTTCCAATGTCGTTTCATCAGCACCGTCAAGAACGTTGTCATCGTTGGTAATCTGGCTGTCAAGGATATATTCGGACAGTTTGCTGCACAGCGTATAGAATGAATTGTGTACGCTACGGAGAATTTGGTTGCCGTTCTCCTCGTCGTCGCTGGCCTGCATATTGGCTACTTCCTCATGGTTGTTGCCGTTGCCACGGCTACGGCCGGTGAGGTAGGTCTTGTTCTGTATGTCGTACAAAAGTTCCGATACATACAGTGAGATGTTGATTGTTTTCTTTGCCATGGTAATATGTATTTGTTTTTAATTGTTGTTGCCTTTGGGCTTGTGGCGCGTGGGTTTCTTCTTGTAGTACACCTTGCTCATGATGTCGTCCATGATACCCAATGCTTCGGTGGCATAGGATTCCGTCTCGGGCTTGTTGCCGAACTTGAACCACTTTGCCACGACGGAGTTGACGAAGAAGCTGAACAGATTGGTGTTGATGCTCCCTTGGAGGTTGCTATCCCATGCACAACTCAACGACAGACTGACCTTGTACTCGGGGTCGGTGCTGTCTACGGATGTCAGGAACGGCTTGAACTGCTCGGTAACATCGTCGCAAGTCTCCGTCCAGAAGCGGTCAAGCATAACCCTGTCGGCATCGAGAGTGAAGATGCGCTTGTATGCACCTTCGTCGCCCTGCATCTTTGCACCGGTGTAACTTGTGGTCTTGGCCACTTCCTCATACACCTCGTCCTTGCTGACTTGAAAAACTGCTGTTATCATGTTGCAAAAATAAATGTCATGGCTTTTGGCTGTCTTTTATTTGTTTACATTTAAGAAAAAGCCGACGTGTCTCGCAACATGACGGCATTTCTGTTGACTGAAAATCTCGGTCGCTATGCCCAATGGTTTGTCGGGTTC
>CAVINS010000115.1:0-5848 GCA_963643925.1 Bacteroidaceae bacterium | reverse complement strand
GCAGCTAGTTAGGATGACGATACTGCTTCCATAACCTACCACATCCGGCGTTAGTACGTTTATGGCGTGCCACATAGTTTGCCATATCAAAAGTGCTGTAAAACGGAAAAACTAGTCTAATTAGAAAGTACAATTTCCGCATTTTCGTATAAAGCATCTTAAAACTTGAAGTTGAGCGTGGCAAATATTTGTCGGTTCGTTCAAAAACATATACATTTAGGCCGTTGGTTTAATCAAAATCAGAAGAAAAATCAGATAATCTATGAGTCCATTTGCAATTTTCGCAGTTGTTCTTACACTCGCATACATAATATATTATGGTGTCATGATTTCCCGTGACCTTACCAAGAAGCCGGTGCAGGAGTCAACCCATGAAGAGAACATCGACGTAGACATGTTCGCCCAGGACGAGAAGCCCGAGGAAGTCAAGTCTGTCGGTGACGGTTTCCAAATCGGCGACGGCCCCGTCTATCAGCCCGAGCAGCAGCCCGGTGTCATCAGTCTTGACAGCGACGGCAATGTCACGGAAGAAGGACTGAAGAACGTCCTGAGTTCCGAGTTGAGCCGAAGAGTCGGCGAGGTTGTCGAGGAAATGGAAGACATACAGGTTGACAGCCAGCCGCAGGTTGATGCCGACACCTATGCCAAGCAGATGGAAAAGCGTCACGGTTTCAATGTGGATGAACCGGAGGAGCCAGATGCACCCGACGGGTCAGATGACACCGATGACAACCAGGACACAAGAATTTAGGATAACATTATATAGGTAAAAAGATTGTTTTGTAGGCATTCGATGGATAACACTCTAACACGAAGACTTTGTGCCTTGGCAGTGGCACTCACTCCCTTGCTGTCCTTGACCATGTCGGCCAAGTGCGGCGGTGTCGACTACACCTGGGGAGCCGATGCCCTTGCCAAGATGCACGACTATGTCGTCACGATGATGCTCTATGTCCTGTACATAGCCTATGCCGTAGCCGGCATTGTCGTCGTGGTGGCAAGCCTGCAAATCTACATCAAGATGAATACAGGCGAAGAAGGGGTCATCAAGCAGATCATGATGGTTGTCGGAGCCTGCATCTTCCTTATTTCGGCGGCGATAGTATTGCCGGCGATGTTCGGATACAGAATATAGGATAACACACTATAGAAGAATAACTCAACTGGCCAGACGAGTTTTTGTGAGTCGTTTACTTTTTTGTTTCACTTAATTTGGTAGAAAGATGTTTCAGAAAATCAAAACCAAGTTTCTCAGTGGTCTTGTCAGCGCCAAGCACGCCATCTGTCGTCCTGGCCGCATGAAGGCTCTTGCGATGATGCTGATGGTTGCTGCCGTATCGTTCGCCCAGAACACGGCAGGAGACTACACCGCAGGTACTACCGCTCTCACTACTGTAAGTACTGAGATCGCCAAGTATGTGCCGATTGTGGTCAAGCTGTGCTACGCCATAGCCGGTGTAGTGGCAGTAGTCGGTGCAATCAGCGTTTACATCAAGATGAACAATGAGGAGCAGGATGTCAAGAAGTCGATCATGATGATTGTCGGTGCTTGCATCTTCCTGATTGCCGCAGCTCAGGCCCTCCCAATGTTCTTCGGTCTCAACTAAGCGCAAGCCCACCACACAACCATTGATGAAGAAATAACAAGAAACTATGGGAAAGTCAGAAAGCAACAGCCCTTCGCAGGGCGGTCTCGGTACTGATTATGTCAGCTACCCCATGTTCAAGGGGCTCCAGCGTCCGTTGGAGTTCATGGGCATACAGGGTCGCTACATCTATTGGGCGGCAGGCACAGCCGGCGGTGGAGTCATCGGCTTCATCCTGGGCTACTGCATCTTCGGCTTTCTTGTAGGACTTGGAGCCCTTCTCACCATCCTCACGGTCGGCGCAGCCCTTATCTTTGTGAAACAGCGTAAGGGTCTGCACACCAAGAAGACCGACAAGGGCATCTTCATCTATGCAGGTGCAAAGAAGCTGTAGACAGTATATTTCGCCAAACTCATCATGCTATGGGCAAGAACGAAAATTTCGAGTAACGTGTAAGGTAGGCCGTTCAGGCTCCGTCAGCCGACGAGGTCTGTCCGGCTTACCTTTGTTTATTATGCACAATCAATGAAACGCAACACCTATGTCATACCCTCACTGCTGTCGGCCTTGCTGATGTCTTCCGTCTCATGTACAGGAGGCGGTCAGCAGGAACATCCGCAAGAGGCACTCCATGCGGCTGAAAAAATCCGTGAGAGCTGGACGGACAGTAAGAAATCCGTCGAGGTGGAGATAGCAGGACGGACTGATGCAGAACTATGGTCAATGAAGGAGGTGGGTCTTACAGCCGACTTCAGGGATGCCACCATGAGCGAGCGCGATGCTTTCTCCGGCATCCCGTATGCCTACGGGCATGGCTGCTTTGCATCACGCCAGCCTGCCGTTACCGCTGACAGTACTGCCGATTTCCGTGTCTCGTACCCCGTCCACCGGGGCATGACCACCGCCGACACCCTCACCTTATCCGCTCCATTCGGTGAGCACCTGTACGGCAAGGAAGTCTCGCGCAGTGTTCAAGACCATGTCATCAAGGTCAGGATGCAGCTTTTGAGCAGTATGGCCGTGTTGCGTCTCAGAATTGAAAGCGACCGTCTCCAGGACAAGCTGGGCGGTTTCACCCTTATGTCCGACAACCTCTACACCGACGGAAAGTACCTGCCCTACACAGGCAAGTGGCTCTCCATGCACAGAGGAGGAGTCATCAGGACAAAGGACATCAGCTGTCTGCTGAACAATGGCCGCCAGCACGATGTCTACCTGATACCCGGTGATACGGCAAGCAACGTCGCCATCATCGCCAAGGTCAACGACAAGGACTATGCCCTGAGAACAACCCTTCCCCCGTTGAAGCCCGGCTCCCTGACACAGCTGAACCTCAAACTGAACAAAGGGAAACTGTGCATAGCCAGCTCCTGGGTTGAGACCACAAGGAGTTTTGTTGCTCCAACAGCAGAAGCTCCGGACACCGTCAAGGTCGGCTACTACCTCCAGAGCGACGGCTATGTCGTATCGGACATCAATATCCGCTGCATAGCAATGGTCATTGAAACCGATGGAAAGCACGGCAAGGCCGTAGCCCTGAGAGACGAGAAAGACCGCTACCTCTTTGCAGGAAGAAACATCACCAGCGGACGTTACTTCCCTACAGTAGACGGCAGAATTGGCGACGGTCGCATCAATCCACTGAGAACCACGCCACTCGACTCTGTCAACAAGATCGTGTACAAGCCCGGCATGCCCTACAAGGAAAACTGCGCCTTGGGCTACACCCATGGAGCCGCCCTCTCACAGATGCTCCTCAGCAAGACGGGCATCAATGAGCGAGAGAGTATGCTCACCGTCATGCAGACCCACAAAGGCAGCTATGTCCCCTCGTTGGGAGAGTTGGCGAAACTCTACTATCTGCAGCAATCCTATTCAAAATTCACATTCCCGTCAGGGTATGAGCCCATGGAAGGCGAGCACCTCAGTTCGAGCGAGTCCACCGCCAAGACCTTCTACTTCCTCGACTTCACCACAGGAGCCGTGGCAGGAGGCATCTCCAAGAGCTACACCCCGATGAACCTCAGACTCTTTTATCTATTCTGACAATGACACTGTACGTAATACTATTCTTCATAGCACTTCTCATCGGCATGGCCGTTTCCGTCTATGCCTTCGGCACAGGCAGCAAACGCGCCAAAATCTTCAAGGAAATCTACTATTCCATTGAGGATGTCGACGGCATGGGCGTGCTGTACACGAAGACCGGCGAGTACAGTGCCATTCTCCGTTTCAAGAACCCCTGCCAGAAATACTGCGCCAATATCGACTCCTATTACGAGTTCGCCCACCTGATGACCGCTCTGGCGCAGACCCTTGGTGAAGGCTATGCCATGCACAAGCAGGATGTCTTCACAAGAAAAGGCTTCTCCGAGGAAAACGAGACCAAACGGGAGTTCCTCTCCGATGCCTATTTCCGCTATTTCAAGGGAAGGGAGTACACCGACGGCTGCACCTACCTCACCATCACCCAGGAAAACAGGAAAAGCAAGCTCATGTCCTACGACCCCAAGAAATGGAACGACTTCCTTTCCAAAATCCGCAAGGTCAAGGACAGACTCCGTGACGCAGGCATCGATGCCCAGTGGCTCACCAAGGAAGAAGCCTCCGACTATGTCGACCGTTTCTTCGCCCTGAACTTCTCCGACAAGACCGTCTCCATGAGCAACTTCAAGGTAGATGACGAGCGCATCAGCATGGGCGACAAATGGGCGAAGGTCTATTCATTGATAGACATAGACAACGCCACCGTCCCCGGCCAGATACGTCCCTATACCGACATCGATGTCAACAACACGAGCATGCCGGTTGACATGATGTCCATTGTGGACAGCATCCCCGAGGCCGACACCGTCATCTTCAATCAGATGATATACATCCCGAACCAAAAGAAGGAACTCTCCAAGCTGGAAACCAAGAAGAACCGCCACTCCAGCATGCCGAGTCCCAGCAACCTCATTGCCGTCGAGGACATCAAGAAAGTCCAGGACGTTATAGCAAGAGAGAACAAGCAGCTCGTCTACACCCACTACAACCTTGTGGTAGCCTGCAAGAAGGATGTAGACCCACAGAAGCCCACCAACCATATAGAAAATGTCTTCAGCCGTATCGGCATCCACATATCAAAGAAAGCCTTCAACCAGCTGGAGCTCTTCGTCAACTCCTTCCCCGGCAACTGCTACGGCATGAGTGAGGACTACGACCGTTTCCTCACCCTTGGCGATGCCGCCGCCTGCCTGATGTACAAGGAAAGGCTCCAGCAAAGCGAAGACTCTCCCCTGAAGATATACTACACCGACCGACAGGGTGTGCCCGTAGCCATCGACATCACCGGCAAGGAAGGCGTGAACAAACTCACCGACAACAGCAACTTCTTCTGCCTCGGTCCTTCAGGCAGTGGAAAATCCTTCCACATGAACAGCGTTGTCCGTCAGTTGCACGAAGCGAACACCGATGTCGTCATGGTAGACACCGGTAACTCCTACGAAGGACTCTGCGAGTACCTTGGCGGCAAGTACATCGCCTATACCGAGGAAAAGCCAATCACCATGAACCCCTTCAACATCACCAAGGAGGAGTTGAACATAGAAAAGATAGACTTCCTGAAGAACCTCATCCTGATGATATGGAAAGGCACCGATGACAAGATAAGCGAACTGGAGTTCCGCATCGTGGAGCAAATCGTCACCGAGTACTACGACGTATACTTCACAGGCTTCAACGGCTATGCCCCCTCCAAGAGGGACAACATCCGTTCCACCCTGACCGCCGCCGAGAAGCGCAAGGATGCCACCCGTGATGCCCAGGAGCTCAATGCCATCGTGACCAAGAAGATAAACGACCTTGAAGCCCGACGCAAGTCACTGAAGGTAGATTCCCTGTCGTTCAACACCTTCTATGAGTATTCTACGGAAGCCCTGGAGATTATCTGTGTCGAGAGCAACATCGCCGACATCGACTACGACAAGTACCGCTTCATGTTGCAGCCATTCTACAAAGGCGGCAACTATGAGAAAATCCTCAATGAGAGCGTTGACAGCACCCTGTTCAGCGAGACCTTCATCGTCTTCGAGGTCGATGCCATCAAGGAGAACAAGAAACTCTTCCCGATAGTCACCCTGATTATCATGGACGTGTTCCTGCAAAAGATGCGCCTGAAGAAGAACAGAAAAGTGCTCGTCATCGAAGAGGCATGGAAAGCCATCGCTTCGCCGCTTATGGCCGAGTCTATCAAGTACCTGTACAAGACCGCCCGAAAGTT
>CAVINS010000114.1:0-5873 GCA_963643925.1 Bacteroidaceae bacterium | reverse complement strand
AGCCACGTTCTTTGAAAGGCAGGAAGCGCTACTGCAAAGAAGAGAAAGCAAAGAAAAATAATAAAATAACTAAAACATTTGATTATGAAAAGCATAGATGAATTGACTGGTTTGTACCAGTTGTCGAAGACACTTTGTTTTGAGCTTAAGCCTATTGGAAAAACGCTTGCTCACATAGAGCGTAAAGGACTGATAAAACAAGACGAACAGCGTGCAGAAGAGTACAAGATTGTAAAGAATATTATTGATCGCTATCACAAGGCTTTCATACACATGTGTCTTTACAATTTTAAGTTCAGTGACGGAAGTCTGGAACAGTATGTCTCTTTGGCGGAAAACCCGAAAAGAGACGAGAAAGCATTTGAAGAGATTAAAATAGAACTGCGTAAGCAGATTGTTGAGGCTTTCAAGAACGGCGGTTCTTTCACTGATTTGTTCAAGAAAGAACTTATACAGAAGCATCTTCCGGAATTCGTAGAGGATGAAGAAGAGAAGAAAATGATAGAAAATTTCAGTAAATTCACCTCTTACTTTACGGGATTCCATGAGAACAGGAAGAATATGTATTCCGACGAGGACAAATCTACTGCAATAGCCTACAGGTTGATTCATGAGAATTTGCCTATGTTTCTCGACAATATGAAGTCTTTTCAGAAGATTGCCGAAAGTGACGTGAATGAACATTTTGGCGATATTGTGTCTTCGTTCTCTGAATACCTTAACGTCGATTGTCTGGAAGAAATGTTCCAGCTGGATTATTTCTGCGAGACGCTAACACAGGAACAGATAGCAGTCTATAACTATATCATAGGCGGTAGAACTCTTGAAGACGGCATCAAACTGCAAGGCATCAATGAGTTCGTTAATCTGTATAACCAGCAGCACAGAGATGCCCGTCTACCTCTTCTGAAGCCGCTTTACAAGATGATACTGAGCGACCGAGTGGCTCTGTCGTGGTTGCCGGAAGAATTTGCCAGTGACGAAGAAATGATAAAGGCCATACAGGAAACCCACGATTCGCTTGAGGGCATACTTGTGAGCAATTCCGACAACAATCTTCGTGACCTGCTTCTCAATATGGACAATTATGACGTGGAGCATATTTATATTGCCAACGACTTGGGGCTTACAGATATTTCGCAGCAGATCTTCGGGCAATACGACGTGTACACTTCGGCAATTAAACAAGAATTGCGCAATAGTGTGAGTGCTACTCCTAAAGAACGCCGCGAAACGGAATTGTATGAAGAGCGTATCAACAAATTGCTAAAGTCTTCCAAAAGTTTCTCCATAGCCCGTCTTAATTCGTATGTCGATGCTGAACACTGCATTCAGAATTACTTCAGAAGCCTGGGCGCTTATGACCGAGATGGTGAGCAGCGCATCAATCTGTTCACCCAGATTGAAATGGCTTACTTGGCGGCTTCTGATATTCTCTCCGGCAAGCACGGCAATATCGGTCAGTCGGACAAAGAAACTGAGATAATTAAAAATCTTCTTGATGCCTACAAGGCGCTTCAGCATTTCATTAAGCCTTTGCTTGGCAGCGGCGATGAGGCAGACAAAGACAACGAATTCGACGCACAGATACGCAAGGCCTGGGATGCTTTGAGCATCGTAACACCATTATATAGTAAGGTGCGCAATTGGCTTACTCGTAAACCTTATAGCACAGAGAAGATAAAACTGAACTTTGAGAATGCCCAGCTGCTTGGCGGATGGGATGTCAACAAAGAGCCGGATTGTACATCGGTGCTGTTAAGAAAAGACGGCTTATACTTTTTGGCAATAATGGACAAGAAGGCAAACCACGCATTCGATATCGATGAATTGCCTTGCGATGGGGAATGCTACGAAAAGATAGACTATAAGCTCTTGCCCGGTGCCAACAAGATGTTGCCTAAGGTGTTCTTCTCTAAGTCGAGAATTGCCGAATTTGCTCCGTCAGAGGAAATTGTCAATGCCTATAACAATGGGACACACAAGAAAGGCGCTAACTTCAGCATATCAGACTGCAGAAGATTGATAGACTTCTTCAAGGCTTCCATTGCAAAGCATGAGGATTGGAAAAAATTCCCGTTCCATTTCTCGCCAACGGAAACTTATGAGGATATTAGTGGCTTCTATCGCGAAGTGGAGCAGCAGGGATATATGCTGGGTACGCGTAGAGTTTCCGAAAAGTATATCAACAACCTCGTCGACGAAGGCAAACTTTATCTTTTCCAAATATGGAACAAGGATTTCTCTGAGCACAGTAAAGGCACGCCCAATATGCACACGCTATATTGGAAGATGCTATTTGACAAGACGAATCTTGCAGACGTGGTTTACAAACTCAATGGTCAGGCAGAGGTTTTCTATCGCAAGAAAAGCCTCGACATTGCGGAAACGACAGTTCATCCCAAAAAACGTTCAATCAAGAATAAGAATATAGGGAACGCCAAGAAAGAGAGCACGTTCAATTACGACATCATCAAAAACCGTCGGTATACAGTTGACAAGTTCCAATTCCATGTGCCTATATCCATTAATTTCAAGGCAACGGGCCGAGAAAACGTCAATGATGAAGTCCTCGACATCATCCGCAATGGCGGCATCAAGCACATCATCGGTATTGACCGTGGAGAGCGCCATCTGCTCTACCTCTCCCTCATCGACATGCAGGGAAACATCGTAAAGCAGATGACACTCAACGACATCGTCAACGAATACAATGGCAATACCTACGCCACTAACTACAGGGATTTGCTTGCTGACCGAGAGGACAGCCGAACTGAAGCACGCAAGAGCTGGAAGAAGATAGAAAACATCAAGGACATCAAGCAAGGCTATCTGAGCCAGGTGGTTCACATTATCAGTAAACTGATGGTGGAATACGATGCAATTGTTGTGCTTGAAGACCTCAACATGGGCTTTATGCGCGGACGTCAGAAGATAGAGCGCAGCGTATACGAGCAATTCGAAAAAATGCTCATCGACAAATTGAATTATTATGTCGACAAGAGAAAAGAACCCACCGAAGCTGGCGGTTTGCTCAACGCACTCCAATTGACAAGTAAATTCGAAAGTTTTAAGAAACTCGGCAAACAGAGCGGTTGTCTCTTCTATATTCCGGCCTGGAATACCAGCAAGATAGACCCCGTCACAGGTTTTGTAAATCTCTTTGTCACGAGATACACCAATGAAAAAGAAGCGCGCGCCTTCTTCTCCAAATTCAGTTCTATACGCTACAATGAGGTCAAAGACTGGTTTGAATTTGCTTTCGACTACAGCGAGTTTACCAACAAAGCAGAAGGCACCCGCCTCCACTGGACTCTTTGCACTTTCGGTACTCGTATCCGCACATTCAAGAATAAGAAAAAAAACAACCAGTGGGACAACGAGGAAGTGACTCTGACGGAAGAATTCAAGAAAGCTTTCGCAGATGCCGGGATTTCCATCCATGGAAATCTGAAGGAGTCGATATGTGCTTTGCATGATAAAGAAAATCTCGAGCATCTGCTGAATTTGATGAAACTGTTGCTGCAGTTGCGAAACAGCATTACCAATTCGGAGGTGGATTATCTACTTTCACCTGTTGCTGATGAGGATGGTAACTTCTACGACAGTCGCAGCTGCTTAGACAATCTTCCAAAGGATGCTGATGCCAATGGCGCCTACAACATAGCAAGAAAGGGATTGTGGGCAATTCTCCAAATAAAGGAAAGCAAAGAAGGCGAACGCCCTAATCTGGCTATCAGCAACAAGGAGTGGCTCAATTTTGCCCAGCAAAAGCCATATAAAAAAGATGAATGACTACATTCCGCTCTCGACACTGAATGACTTCATCTTCTGTCCGTATTCCATATACCTGCATAGCGTGTATATGGATGCGGACGAGGATGTTTACAAGGCTACACCGCAGACCAAGGGTACGCTGGCTCATAAGGGCGTTGACGAAAAAAACGGTAGCACACGCAAGGCCGACCTGATGTCTCTGCCCGTATACTCCGACGAGCTTGGAATTTCCGGCAAGATAGACGTATATAGGCAAGACAAACGCTTGCTTGTGGAGCGCAAAAACAATCTGAAGCAGATTTTCCGCGGTCAAATCTATCAGCTATGGGGTCAGTATTTCTGCCTACTGGAGATGGGCTATGAGGTCGAGCGACTGGCATTCTACGAGATTTCCACCAACAAGATGATGCCTGTTCAGTTGCCGGGAGAGGAAGAAAAAGCAGAACTAATCAGTTTTATAGAGCAGTTCAAGACCTACAACCCGCTGTCTACACCATTCAAAGTCAATCCTAATAAATGCATTCATTGCATCTACTGCAATTTGTGCGACAAAACCGACCACGACAATGTTTACACATAAGGACATAGAAACACGCTCCATTTTCGTAATCAACTGCCTTGACCACGAAAAAGGCATGCGCGTGAGCAGTGGTGAACTGCTGTTGGAAGAACACAATGAGGATGGCAAGGCAAAGACTCTGACCAAGTTCCCCTTTCAGAAGATTCTCGCCCTTATGGTGATTGGACATATCACCGTCACCACACCGCTTATTGAAAAATGCCGCCGCTACGGCGTGGCGCTTGTCGTTGTGAAACCAAATCTGCGCCCGGTATTCTATTGGTCAGACTCGGCTGAATCAAATTTTCTATTGAGACAGCGCCAACATCTGATGCCTGCCGATGATATTACAATAGCTAGTACTCTAGTCCGAAACAAAATAGGGAACCAACGCTCAACGCTGCAAAAAACCCGCCGACGCGACTCGTTGACCATTGAGGCAATAAGCCAATGTACAGCGGCTCTCAACTCTTTGATGGACATTGATGATTATAACAAGCTGATGGGAATTGAGGGGGTTATTGCAAAAACCTTCTTCACGGCATATTATCAAGACTTCGAGTGGAACGGCCGACATCCACGCATTAAGTGTGATGCGCTTAATGTGACCTTGGATATTGGTTATACCATGCTGTTCAATTTCGTAGAATGCTTCCTTCGTCTCTACGGTTTTGATTTATATGTTGGTGTGTATCACCGTCTATGGTTTAAACGCAAATCTCTTGTTTGTGATCTTGTGGAACCCTTCCGGTGTATAATTGACCACGCCACCCTGTTGGCATTTAATCGCAAACAATTCGCTGTAAAAGATTTTGCAAAGAGCCAAAACGAATACTATTTAAAGAGGGAGTGTACGGCGCAGTATTACCGTGTCTTCACGGAGGCTCTAATTGCCCACAAACAAGAAATCTTCAAGTATATACAGCAGTACTATCGTTGCTTCATGGGGCGTAAGTCGGTGCAGCAATATCCGTTATTCCAATTCTGATGATAATAGTAAGTTACGATATTGCAGATGACAAAATGCGTACGCATTTTTCTAATATGTTGAAGAAAAATGGTGCCATACGATTGCAGTTCTCTGTGTACGAGGTGGAGAATACCAAACGTATAGTGGATAATCTTACAACAAAAATTGAGGCATATGCCAAACACTTTACGGCCGATGATAGTGTCATTGTTTTTGATGTCCTTTCTGATAATGTCAAGAAATATGGCAGGGCCATACATCGCGACCAGCCAGTACTATATTTCTAGTGGATGCAAACCTTGGTCTGTATAAAATCTGCTGCAAATAGATAGTTTGCTGAAATATAGGGGTTTGCGTTGCGCTTTTGGTAAAGAAAGATATGGAGGGGTATTATAAATCTGCATAAGTCCTTTTGAGTATCTTTTTGAATTAGAGTATTTTTTCGTACCTTCGCGTTTATAATAGAGGCTATAAGCCTTTTTGAATTTCTACTATTGTAGATAGGAATACCACCATTGCCAAACACCTTGGCTATAAGCCTTTTTGAATTTCTACTATTGTAGATCC
>CAVINS010000113.1:3757-5936 GCA_963643925.1 Bacteroidaceae bacterium | reverse complement strand
GAACAACATCATGAATATCTCGATGGATAAGGAGTATGCTGGCATCTGCTGCATCACCAAGGAAGAACTGCTCACTGACATGTCAGAAGACATCGATATGCTTGCCAAGGAGCAGGAACTTACCCGTGAGGAAACGATAGAAAAACTTAAAGAACATTACGACGGCTACCATTTCGCAGGGCAGTCGCCAGACATCTTTAATCCATTCTCCTTGCTCAACTGCTTCACAAAGAAGGAATTCGGTTCATATTGGTTTGGCTCTGGCACACCTACTTACTTGATTAATATGATTCGGAAGTTCGAGGTCCTTCCCGCCAAGACAGCACCAATAGAGGCTCAGTCGTATGCTTTTGATGCTCCGACAGAATACATGACTACCATCACGCCACTGCTCTATCAAAGCGGTTACGTCACCATAAAGGGTTACGATAAATATGCCGATCTCTACACTCTTGACATTCCAAATAAGGAAATCCGCGTGGGACTATACCAGAGTCTACTTCCCCACTACCTCAAGGGCATGTATGCTCAAGATGGTGGGGTAACGATAGCTCGTATGTCGGTACTTATTCGTAAGCGTGACATGGACGGAGCACTCAGGCTTCTGCAGGACTTCCTCGGCACCGTGCCCTACTGCAACGTCACCAACTACGAGGGCCACTACCAGCAGATGCTCTTCATCATCTTCTCGCTCCTGACCGACCTGCTCGTTGACGTGGAGGTGCACACCTCCAACGGCTGCGTGGACATCGTTATTCTCACCCGCACAGACCTCTACATCGTGGAGCTCAAGCTCAACAAGAGCGCCCAGGCTGCCATGCAGCAGATAAACCTCAAGAACTACCGCAAGCGCTTCGCCCTCTGCGGACTGCCGATAACAAAAGTCGGCATCAACTTTGACTCCACTACGGGAAACATTACTAACTGGAAGATAGAGAAATAGTTTGCGGAAAAGCAAATGTATTCCGCCCACAGACACGAAAAAGCCCTGCACTGCTTGCTAATTTTAGCAAGGAATGCAGGGCTTTTTCGTGTCTGCATGAGATTTCCCGTTATCCCATCTTACCGGTGAGGTAGGCGCGGGTGCGTTCGTCGGCAGGATTGGTGAACATCTTGTTGGTGTTGTCGTACTCGATGAGGTCGCCGAGATACATGAACATGGAACGGTCGGCAATGCGCATGGCCTGCGACATGTTGTGCGTGACGATGAGGATGGTCACTTCCTTCTTGAGTTGCAGGATAAGGTCCTCGATGTGCTTCGTGGCGATTGGGTCGAGGGCTGATGTCGGTTCGTCCATAAGGAGGACGTCGGGCTGCAGGGCCAGGGCACGTGCGATGCAGAGGCGCTGCTGCTGACCGCCGGAGAGGAATGTGCCGCGCTTCTTGAGCTGGTCTTTCACCTCGTCCCAAAGGGTGACGTTGCGGAGGCAACGCTCCACAATCTCGTCCTTTTTCGACTTGGAGAGGTGGATGCCGTTGAGTTTGTAACCAGCGAGCACGTTGTCATAGATATTCATCGTCGGGAACGGGTTAGGACGCTGGAACACCATACCGATGCGGCGGCGCTCCTCCACGGCTTCCATCTCGAGGACGTTCTCGCCGTTAAGCAGTATCTCACCCGTCACATTGATTTTCTCATAGAGTTCGTGCATGCGGTTGACGGCGCGGAGCAGCGTTGACTTGCCGCAGCCAGAGGGGCCCATGATGGCGGTGATGGAGTTCTTTTCTATATCGGCAGAGACATGTTTGACAGCCATGGTCCGTGTGCCACCGCCCTGACCGTAGGTTACGCAGACGTCGTTGATCTGCAGTATTGGGTTTGCTATATTTTCCATTTCTTGTGTTTTATATTTTCCACTTCTTTGCTATTCGCTTAGCGAGGAGGTTAAGACAGAGTACGAAGATGAGCAGGAAGAGCGAGGCTCCCCAGATGAGGTTCTGCAGACTCGGGTCGTTGAAGAAATCCCAGATGAGCAGTGGCACAGCGGCCATTGGACGACTCATATTCCAACTGATGGCGGCACCACCGAGGGCGGTGAACATCAGCGGTGCGGTCTCACCTACTACACGGGAGATGGCGAGCAGAATACCAGTGAAGATACTGCCCAGCGCTGACGGAAGCATCACCTGCAACATCACGCGCCAATAGCTGCCGCCGAGGGCAAGGCCGGCCTCCTTC
>CAVINS010000113.1:0-3747 GCA_963643925.1 Bacteroidaceae bacterium | reverse complement strand
AGCGGATGACGAGTGGGAGCATCATGATGAAGAGTGCTACGGAACCAGCGTATGCCGAGAAACCTTTCGTAGGGATTACCACCCAGAAGTATACGATGATACCGATGATGATGGACGGGGTGCCTTGAAGAAGATCGGTGACGTAGGAGACGAACTGGGCGAACTTGGAGTGGCGATATTCCGAGAGACAGATGCCGCACATCACACCTACTGGAATGGAGAACACGGAAGCCATGAGGAGCATGAGACAAGTGCCGACGATGCCGTTGGCAATGCCACCGGGGATAATCTGACCAGCGTTCATCGCTATCATTGCATCGTAACCGTTAGGCGTGGCCTGAGTGATGAAGTTCCAGCCCAACTGCTTCCAACCCTTTATGAGCACCTCGCCGAGGATGGCGAAGAGAGGGATGGCGGTGATAGCCGAGAAGAGGCAAACGACGACGTAAAGCAGTCGGCTCTTGGCTATACGGAGTTTTGTTTTATTGGATGTTTGTTTACACATTTGAGCATGGAGTTTAAGCGTGACGCACACGGCGTATGAGTATCTTGCCTACCATATTGATGATGGCGGTGATGAGGAAGAGCAACAGACCGATGGCGATGAGCGAAGAGAGTTTCACGCCGTCTGCCTCGCCGAACTGGTTGGCGATGATAGAGGCCATCGTATTGCCCGTAGTGCGCAGTGTGTCAGGAATCTGGTTGGTATTGCCGATGAGCATGGTGACGGTCATCGTTTCGCCAAGCGCACGACCGATAGCGAGGATGTAGGCCGAGAAGATACCTGGACCGGCAACGGGGAAGATGATACGCTTCACCACTTCGGCGCGTGTGGCTCCCATGGCATAAGCACCTTCCTTCATCTCGGAAGGCACCATCTTGATGAACTCAGAACTGAGTGATGCAGCGTAAGGCACTATCATGATGGCGAGCACGAAGGAGGCGGTCAGGATGCCGGAGCCTTGTGGCGAGAGGTTGAGATACATGAAGACGTTGCGTAGCACATAAAAGCCCCAGAGGCCATAGATGAGGGAGGGGATACCGGCGAGAAGGTCGGTGACGGTGCCGAGGATGTAAGCAATCTTCTTTCCGCGGAAATACTCGCCCGTGAAGAGTGCGACGGGGAGCGAGAACGGGATACACATGAGGAGAGCCAGGGCTGTGGTGAGCAGCGTACCCGTGATGAAGGGCAGGGCGCCGTAGCTCTCTTTTCCGGCTGTCGTCACCCATTCGTCGGAGAAGACGAAGTGCCAGAAGCCGAACTCACCGAAGGCCAGTGTACTGTCAGCGACGAGGGAATATATCATTCCCCCGCCGATGAGTGGTATCACTACCGCCGAGGCGATGAGTAGTGATTTGAAAATCTTATCTTGCATATATTAAGGTTGAAGGTCTACTTTAGAATAGGCTTTCCGTCGTATGTTACGGTCTTGAGGTTCTTCAAACTGAGTTCTACGGCTTTCTTTGGCAGTGGAGCGTAGTGCACGGTGCCAGTGGTCTGCTGTGTCTTCTCGTCGAGCATGTACTGGAGGAGGTCGAGGGTAGCCTTAGCCTGATCAAGAGTGTGGTCAGCGTACTTCTGCTCCTTGTAGATAATAATCCATGTGAAACAAGAGATTGGGTAAGCGCCCTTGGCATCAGCGTTTGTGATAGAGCAACGTGTGTCCTCGGGGATGTCACCTGCTGCTGCGGAGATGCTCTCGAGTGATGGAGTAACGAGCTCTCCCTGTGAGTTCTTCACTGCTGCGAATGGTATCTTCTGTGCGAAGGCGTACTCAGAACCTATGTAACCGAGTGCGTATGGTGTGTTGGCGATGATGCCTGCTACGCCTGGGTTACCCTTGGCTGCCTGACCTACTGGGAAGTCAACGGTCTTGCCTGCGCCGTACTTAGTCTTCCATTCTTCGCTGACCTTGCTGAGATAGTCAGTGAAGATGAATGTGGTACCTGAACCGTCTGAGCGGTAAGCGAGTACGATGTCCTTTGCTGGGAGGTTTACACCTTCGTTGAGGGCCTTGATGCGTACGTCGTCCCACTTGATAATCTTGCCGGCATAGATGTCAGCGATAACGTCGCCTGCCAGGGAGAGCTTCTCAACACCCGGGAGGTTGTATGCCAATACTACGGCACCCATACATGTAGGAACGTGAACAACTGGCTGCATCTTCTTCATCTCGTCGTCAGAGAGGAATGCGTCGGAACCAGCGAAATCAACGATGCCGTCCTTGAGGTTGCGTACGCCACCACCGGAACCGATGCCACCGTAAGACACCTTGTCGCCAGACTGCTGGCCGTAAGCCTCGAAGGCCATATTATAGAATGGGAGTGGGAAGGTAGCGCCCGCACCTGTCAGGTCGACAGTCTCACGTCCGTTTTCATTACTCTTCTGTCCTGCGCAAGAGGCAAACAAGATGCCCACTGCTACTGCTGCAATAGCTAAAATTGATTTTCTCATATTAATTGTGAATTATGAATTCATAATTGTGAATTGATTTACAGATTGAACGCGGCGTTCAGGTAGAGGTAAGGTCTTGCCTTTGCACCTTCCGACTTCGGCATCTGCATGCGGAAGTTAGGTGAGAGGGATACATACTTGCCGCACTTGAAGTCTGCACCGGCAATGATAGTAGAACCATCGTTGGTAGAAGATGCGGAATATGTCACATTGCCATCGCTGTCTTTAGAAGACGTCGCTTCGTTCCAACCGTCCTTTGACGTGAGGTAGTCGTAGCGCGCAAAGAGGTCGCAGCACTTGGACACCTTGCCTGTTGCGTAGATAGAGAAACCACTCTTGTCTGCACCGGACACATTGTCCGTAGTCCACTGGTAGTTGTACTCACCGCCAATATTAAAGCCCTTGGTCTGATAACCTACGAAGAAAGCGAAATTTGTTGTACCGTTTGTTTCTTGCTTGCTCTGCTCGTTGTACGAACCATAAAGACGGATTACCCAGTGGCTGTTAGGCGTAATTGTCACACCACCGCCATACTGCAAACCGCGGTCCTCTTGAAGTTTCTTGTAACCCTCACCGTTCACGATGATAGCGTCGATGCTTATTACTTTCGAAGGCTTGAAGGCTGCACTGAAACCGAGGTCGGCACTGCTACCGAATTTATACTCATCCTGGAAGGACTTCATGATGTAGCGCTTGCCCCAGAAGCTCTCCTGAGTCTTGAACTGGGTAGTGCTGATGAGACCGCCCTGAATCATCCATTTCTTGTTGATGTCCCACTTGGCGTAAGCATTCTTGATAAGTCCCTTGCTCTCGCCGATGTTGGAGAAGTCTGCTACAGCTTTCAACTCGAGACCGTTGTTCCATTTGTAGGAGTAACCGAGGTAAGCACGGTCAAAACCGAATCCGCGCTTATCGTTGGTGCTGCCGAAACCAGTGTAGAAGTTAGTGAATACGGTAGCAATAACTTTTCCCTGGGCCTTCTTCTGAGGGGCGTCCTGCGCCATTGCTTTTGGTGTTACCACTGCTGCCATGAGAAGTGCGGCAGCTACAATCTTTGACTTTTTCATAATTATCTTGTCGTTTTGTTGTTTAGTATAAAACAGTTTTCTATCGCTTGAACTGACACAAAAAAGCATCAGCGGGAAACGTGTCATTTCCGTTTTCCGCTGCAACATTACTGCCGCAATGTTTCAAATGTGTTACTCTCGTTTTACCAATACGTGAAACGAGTATTTTTCCTCAAATCCGCAGCCCCCTAGTTTCCCCACGGTCCTGGCTCCATGGTGCAGACT
>CAVINS010000112.1:0-5988 GCA_963643925.1 Bacteroidaceae bacterium | reverse complement strand
CGCACGTCAAGTTCATTATTCTTATTCATAATCTCACTCAATATTGTTTATCACTCCCGAGAACAGAATTGTTTTCGTGGTCTCCTCGACTATCTCGAAGAGGAACGGCTTGTTCACTTTCATCACCTTCGGTTCTGGGTTTTTATCAGGAGGCAGGCAACCTGCTTCAGCCATAAAAGTTACAGCGGCGGCTTCCGTTCCATTTTCATTTACCTTAATCCTTACTTGTTGGGCAATGTCTGCTATTTGCAACCCTTCGATACATTCAGGTATAATGTCATTGGAATCAAGAATACACGACAATCCCATATTCTTGAGAATGGCCTTTACATCCACCTTGTTGGAGACATCGAAACGTGGTAACGAGAGTCTTACTTCTTCATATTCTGAATAGTATTCGTATTCGTTATTCCACATTTCTTCAAGAACATCGAAAATGGTGTGTTTACCAGTTGGAAGATATATACGCATTGCAAACTTCTTGTGATTGCCGCTCCAGCAAGTATAAGGCAGGCTCACTGCTTGGTAAACAGGAGTTTCCTGGTAGTCCATGAATCCTTGTCGGCGCATTGTCGGCACTTTCTTCTTTCCATTTGTTCCGTAGAACACGCAGTCTGCAGTAGCATAGTCGTCAAATTGTTGTTTCCATGTTCCTTTGAAATACAGGATGTCCACAAGGAGAGCAAGAATTGAAGCGTCAATGTCTGTATCAAGATGTTCTATGAGACCATGTGTCGCTTTGCACACATTCTCATCTATCATGTCTTTTGTCTTGGAATCAGCAAAGTTTACGGCATTGAGGCAAGCATTGAAAGCAGACATTATCTTTTCCACAGCCTCTGTCTTGACGGCCAAACCATCCTTGTACCACAGCGTCGTCTGTTGCTCTACAGTCGGGACATGCGAAATAAGATTGCCCTCTTCGTCTCTGCATACAGAGTTGTCATCACTGATTGGTTTGACATTGGCAAAATCAAAAAGCATGTTAGCCTCATCAATGTTTATCGCCTCACTCACCGTCATGTCGAGAATCCGTTTCCGCATCTCCGGCGTTGTCCAGTTTGCAAGCAGCACAAACACAGTTTGCAGCCGTGACGGCGAAAGGACAATATTCTCCTTACCGTCACTGTCTCCTAATAGCAACCGCAGCACATGACCTGCTAAACGAGCAGAACAGGCCCGGTGCAATCTAAGTATCTCTTGAAGTATTGTTTCTTTTGTCATAGTTAGTCATCTATTGATTTTAGATGTTTTATCTCCGGCTCTGCCGCCATCACCATCTCTTCATCCGGCAACTCGTATCTCCGAACCTTATGGTCTTCGATGAAGATGTGGTTGAGGGTGTACTCCAGCGACTGCAGGGTCTGTTCTCTTACTTTGGGTTTCAACTGACATTCCCATACGGTGATGCAGTGCCAGCCCATGCTTGCCAGTTTATGTTGTTCTTCCTTGTCCCGAGCTTGGTTGCGTTCTATCTTTGCTTGCCAGAAGTCTGTGCGACTCTTTGGCATCACAAAGTATTTGCAACCCTCGTGCCCATGCCAGAAGCATCCGTTGACAAAGATGACTGTGCGGTACTTACGCATCACGATGTCGGGATGTCCCGGTAGTCTCGGATGGTTCAGCCTATAGCGGTACCCATGGGCAAACAGATAGCGCCGCACCAAGATTTCCGGCTTGGTGTCCTTGCTGCGAATGGAGGCCATGCAGCGGCTGCGCTGTTCTTTTGTCAGTTTGTCCATATGTCCAATTATGTTATGTCCCCAAAACCAGCAACGGCATTGCTGCAATCAGGGAATTTAGATGTGGCGTAATACCTTTTTACGTCCACTGCCAGTCTTTTACAGACAGACGAATATAGCTTACAAATATATTCTCTGCGTGATATTGTAGGAAATCTCTTCTAGGCTGATGTTCTTCGGTGAGAATAATCTTGTGATTTTCTAACTTTGCGAAATGCTCAGAATTAGATGCTTGGGAAAGGGCATCGCGCAGAGACGGTGACACCATAATAGTGTAATACAGTGCCAACTTAAGCACCTGTTCATCATGAGTCCATAGTCTTCTTTGTGCCATACCTTCTTTATGTTACAAGTTAGCTGTTGTGCCTTGTTAGCATCTCAACCACCTCTTCGTCTGCCGGCAGCCACTTTACGGTGGCTAATTCTTCCAGCCCGAGCCATTTGGCTGCCTCATGCTCCAAGAGCGTCAGCGTGCCGGCTGTTACGCTGCAAAGAAAGCATTGCATGGTGAGATGGAACTTCGGGTAGTCGTAGTCTACTGTCGTGAGCAGATCGCCCACTGCAATCTCCGTATCCAGTTCCTCCTTTATCTCTCGCAGAAGCGCCTGTTTCGGTTGTTCGCCGGCCTCAATTTTTCCGCCGGGAAACTCCCACCAGTCTTTCCATTCGCCATATCCGCGCTGCGTGGCAAACACCCGGCCGCCGTCGCAGATGACGGCAGCCACAACCTCTATCGCTTTCTTTTCTTCCATCTTATCCTATAGCTTTATACTGGCTGGCGAAGGCATAGGTGGCCTCTGACATCGGCGTGGCCAATTGCCACACGATCTGTATCGGCCGTGAGCCAGTCATCTCCTTCATGGTCACCTGTCCGAGATATGTGAATCCCATTCGGCATCCATAGTCGGGGTGCTCCGTCTGTTGTCTGACGAAAAGGAGCATATTGTTTTCTCCGTTGCGGTAAGCCTCTGCCTCTCTGCTGCCTTCGCGCACGCGGTTCTGCGTCTCCCAATGGAAGAACTCGCGATTTTGCGCATAGTCCTTATAGGCGGTCGAAGAGCCTTCCTCGCGTTTTTTGATGATGTCCACATACATTGCCTCCAACTGGATGTCTTTCCGACGCTCAACTCCTTCGCGTGAAGGCGATTTTCGTTCGATGGTGGAAAGACCGAGCGCGGCTTGTATCTGTGCCTTGGTGTAGACACCATGCAGGCGGAGCGGGTTCCAGTCGCAGTAGACAGAGTTGTCTGCCTTTTCGGGTGCCGAACAGCGGTCGCGCAGATACGCCACCACCTCCGTAAACTCTTCGACAAACAGACGGTCGCCCGCCAAATCGCGAAACATCTCGTCGACAGTCGGGTAACAGCCCGCATCGTTGTACAGGTCGTAATAGAGCATCACGGCACAGCGGCGCTCCTGTTCTGAGAATGCTGCAGTGTTGCTGACAAAGCCGTCGCTGGCAAAGCGCAGCAGTTGGGTGAAATAGGAGAACGAGTCCGTGGCCAGCCATTTCTTTGTGACGGCGAACTTCAACTGCTGAGAATGCCTAGCCACCTCCTTTTTCACTCCAGTCAACTGGCACAGTTCGCCCCACGTCATACTGCCGTATATCTTGTTGAATGGAATGTGGCTGTAGGCTATGAAATTCTTTAGGGAGAACCTGTCGGCATTGTCACGATAGAAGGCTGCAATTTCCTTGATCAGCCTGTTCTTGTTCATGCTGCGCAGATAACCCTCGATGTTGGATAGAATCTCCTCCTTCGCCTTCTCCTCAAGCACTATTTTGCAACCGAACGGAGCATTGGTGAAGCCGGCTTCTATCTCGTCCTTCACGCTCCGGGAGTGACGCCCTATGAGCGCCTCAAACCGCTCCTTGTAGCTGAACTCTGCGCGGGAATGTCCCACGAAGTCGAGCACGGTGAGGTGGTCTTTGCCACTGTGCAGACGGAGACCGCGACCAAATTGCTGAAGGAACACCGTGGCACTCTCGGTTGGACGGAGAAACAGTATGGTATCAATCTCCGGGATGTCGACACCCTCGTTGAACAGGTCAACGACGAATAGGTAGTTTATCTTGCCCTCCCGCAGCAATCTCTTCACTTTGTTGCGGTGCATGTTGTCGTGGTCGCTCGTCAACACCGCCGTCTTTAGCCCTGCCAGCGTGAACTTGGCATTCATGAATTCGGCGTGCTGCTTGTCGACGCAGAAACACAGTGCACGCACTTTGTGCAACCGGCTGTTGCCGATGTATTCCTGCATCTTTTTGAGTATGAGGCCGGTGCGCAGATCGTTGCTGGTGTATATTTTGGAGAGTTCAGCAATGTCGTAGCCGTGGCCGCTCCACTTCACCTCCGACAGGTCTATATTGTCAGGAATGCCGAAATAATGAAACGGGGCCAGCAGTCCGGCGTTCAAGGCAGCCGGCAGACGAATCTCTGCCGAGATGTGGCCGTCGAAGAACACGGTGATGTCCTCCTGCTCGTTGGTTCGCTCTGGCGTGGCCGTCAATCCCAGCAGTATCTGCGGCTTGAAGTAAGTCATCAGTTTTACATACGTGGGAGCCACCACGTGGTGCACCTCGTCCACTACCATATAGTGGTAATAGTCTTCTGTCAGATGCAGCTGGTCCAGTCGGTTGCGCAGCGTGTCCTTGCTGGCGAAAACGTGTCTGTAGTTGGAAGGCTCATTGTTGCCGTCCCACACGCTGCCGAAGTTTGGGTCGTCGAGCACGATGCGGAACGTCTGCATGGCCTGGTGCAGGATTTCCTGTCGGTGGGCGATGAAGAGAATGTTGCAGTCGGGGTGTTGCTCCCGATAACGTTTGAAGTCGAACGCCGCCACCACCGTCTTTCCTGTTCCCGTGGCCGCTACCACCAGATTGTGGAAGTGACCGTGCACGTTGCGTTCTACGTCCAGCTTTTCCAGAATCTCCTGCTGATAGTCCTTTGCCCGCATGAGGTCGAGAGCCGAGAAGTCGAGCAGTGGCGTCTCCCAGTCGGCACCCAGTGCCTTCTTCAGTCGCTCGTCGTCCCGTCCCGGAATGAAATCCTCGAATGTAGGGTCGCACCAATAGGAGTCAAACGAATTGCGCACTTTGTCGATCACTGCGGGCAGTTCAAACTGTGTGGCCTTGAAATTCCACTCCTTGCCGTCTTTCAGCGCGTAGCGCGAGATGTTGCTCGAACCGATGTAGGCTGTGTGGAAGCCCGAGTTGCGCAGGAAAATGTACGATTTTGCATGCAGGCGGTCTTGTGTGCCGTCATACGATATCTTGATCTGAGTGTTGGGCAGCGTGCCCAGTCTGGCTATGGCGTCATAATCGGTTGCTCCGGTGTATGTGGTCGTTATGACTCGCAGGCGTTTTCCTTCTCTGGTAAACTTTCTCAGGCTGTTCCACAGTAGGTTCAGACCGCTGGTTTTGATAAACGACACCACCCAGCATATCTCGTCCGAGCAAAGTATTTCCCGGTTCAGCTCGCTCTCCATGTCCACCGCTCCGCCGCCTCCGAAGAACAGTTCGCAGTGGCTCAGCGACGTCACAGGAAGGATAGCCCTCAGGTGCTGCTCGATGTCGGGATAGTCGCAGTTGGTGCGGTCAACCACAGCCGTCAGTATGTTTTTCTGAGCGTCGATAAGGTCGAGATCGGCGTCTTCGACATTAAATTCCCTGCCCAGCGTTTTGATCACCGAGTTGATGAAGTCTGCATACCTGTCGGCGTTGTCGTCGTCGGTTGCATCTATAAAAGCCGCTTCGATGAGGTGCTGCAAGTATTTTGTCAAAACATTCACAGCATCTCCTTTCGTTATGGCCTTCTTTCCTATGTAGAAACGATTGGTGTCAACTTGGTCAAGCTTCAACTTGAACAGTCGGTTTATGATTTGTTCGTATACACCGTTTTTTATCATTTATACTTCGTCTTTGGTTCCACGATGCGACTTTTTATGTCGGTTTAATGTCAATCGCAACGATTTGATACAAATATTATTACATATCGTCAAATCTGTTTATATTTCACTTACAGACACTACTTTGCAACTTCTTCGCTTTGTGCCCTGTCAACCAATAGGTCTTTCGGCTCAACTTGCAATATCTCTGCTATTTCATATAGCACAGGGATGGGTGGTTGCACGTCATTGCTGACATACGAGTTGACCATTCTGTAGGTTTTTCCTAACTTTTCTGCAAGCCAAGTTTGTTTGATTCCTTTGGAAGCCAAAACTTCTTTAATTCTATTGTATTGCATAA
>CAVINS010000111.1:1544-6159 GCA_963643925.1 Bacteroidaceae bacterium | reverse complement strand
CAACCGAACCGCCTGACCTTAGGCTGAACGCTTAAAGTCAGGCGGTTGCGTGTTTCGGTGTCAATGTTATGGAGATGATAAGAGCGCACATCCCTTTCTTGGGCTCGCTAGCTTTCGGCAATTAAACAAAAGCACCTTACCATGGTGAACTCTTAAAGCCAAGTGGCCTTGATACTACTGCTTTTGTCTCTCAATAATTTTTTTGAATGGTTCTGCGAATTCTAAGATACGTTCGGCTTTAATTATATAACCCAAATTGTTTGGAATTGTGGATTGAGACATTAAGGTCTGAGTCGCAGTTGGAACGGTGACAACTTTAATATCTCCTGTAATACCATGCTGCGGACCTGCATATAGAACACCAAGTAAATAAAATCGTGACTTACCAAATGCAGTTCCTCCATATTTATTACGGAAACTTCCTATGTTGCACATCAATACTGGAGAACCACTAGACCCCGGAAAACATGCTGCATCAATTAAAAACTCCTTTTTCCCATTATAGTCTAGTTTATATTGAGTTGCAGTTGTACCACGTCTTACAATTGGCATATTATTTACGGAGTCCCATAGACCATCAGGATAACCAACCATTAGGACATCTTCAACAACATCAAATGTTTCTGCAATTTCAAGATTTGGAATAAGTGTATTGTCAAATGTTCGATAGAACAACTTATGCCCTATTCTGTTAGCTGCTTCCACTAATGGCAGTATTGGTAGAGCACAAAGATCAACATTACTATCCGGATGAAATATCCAATTGTCCTTGAAATCAGATTCAAAATTAACCCTTAAATGTTTCTTGTATAAAGGGTTTCCTTGTTCGTCTTGTTCTGACATGAGGAAATGACCCTTAACCATACCATTAACGACATGCTTATTGGTTATTAAAACAGGTAGCACGTCATCGCCAATTATGAAATTGAAGAAGAATCCAGAACCAGAATGGGCATAGCCTTTGTCATCCCACGTTCGAATTTGTGTTGTACTGAAACACATTTGTTCTTGAACAGATAATTTTCCCATATTTATTATATTTTATCCTCAACCAATATCTTTGTTTAGTTGTAAAGTTCATTCAATATGTCCAATGTAGCTTAGGGTCAAAGTGGACTGATTACAACTTTTATCTTTAGTTTGTCACCTTTTGATTCTAAATCCTTAATAAGACCAAACGGATTTCTGACATATTTGTCAGGGTCATAGATGAAGCAAATGAGAAAAGATACATCAGGATGCGTTTGATATTGTGCAATGTCTTGAATAAGTTGCTTAGTCAGTTCCTTGTCAGCAAGACCTTTTCTTGTCATTTTTGTCTCTATGGCTATGCCTTCATCTTTCAACAAGAAATCAATTCTTGATGTTGTTCCGGCAAAACTCGGTGCAGGCTCTTCCTGACGAATATCATCAAAAGAAACTGCTAACAAAATTTCAAGAAGATATTGAACGTCATATTCGTCATTTACTTCTATTGAAGGTCTTTGTGAATGTCTGATTTGTATATGCCTTACAACATTAGGAAATCGCTTGCATATGCGTACTACTTCGTCAAAAGAGTTAGTACTATGAGGTTTATTCTCTGTTGTTTCAAAATCAGATTTAAGTTCAATTAATTTCATATATGCTTGCAACTTGAGTCTGATATCTTGTAAACGATTTATATATGCACTTTGATTGTTTTTACGTGTAATAATATGGTCCAAGTGTGGCATGCAAGCATATAACGGATGAAACAAAGATTGTAAACCTTTGTATTCAGGAGATGTTTCACCGAATACATGGGCAACTAATGTCTCTGTTTTGGCCTTCCACACCTCATATTTATTTGAGGTTTCATCTTTTTCAGACATAAGCTCATCTATTTCGTCAATGCATTGACGAAAGAATTGCAGTGCTTTGTTATAATCTATAGTTCCCATATAGTTAACCCTCTTTTGGTTCAAGCAACTGCTTCAGCGTTGAGAAGTAAGAATCCTTCTTGTATGGACTCTTCGACTTGACAAGTTTCAGCACATTGCCTGTTTCATCAATAAATTCTACTGTTGGCTTGTTAGTCTCCAAGTCAAAGCAGAGGTAATACTCATGTCCGGCACTAAAGCCTTTTTTGTTAAGGTCTTCTCCCGATACAATGCGTGGGCCTGTACCTGTCAATGTAAACAAGGCTTTTTGTTTCTTGTCGTGCATAATGAGATACTTGCACGTCTCAAAGCCTTGCACAAGTCGAAGCGAACCTCTGTCGAAGCCAGCTCTTACATAGTAAAGTTTGTTCTTGAGCACAGTGTCCCATTGACCATCTTTGCAGTAACCGACAAGCACAAGGGAATCTTCCTGCTCAATCGGCATCTTATAGACAAGACCTCGTTGTGGAATTGCATTCTCAACGTGCTCTGTTCCGATGGCCTTTTCTAAGAGGATGTCTTTGAGATGACTATATAGCTGCGGACTATCTTCGTTCTCATGTCCTTCGTGTTCCTTTCGACTTTTGCTCTTTGGTAGCAGCGGAAATGCACCGATGTTCACGCTGTCCACACTACTACTGTAGTAGCGTTTGGCAATGGTTTCACTATCACCTCGCCCAGGGAAGAGAATGTAACCGCCAATGATTTCCTTACTTGATTGTTCCTTCCGGTCAGAGCCATAGTAAATGGCATCACGATAGCGGTGCATTTGGTTGATAGCATCGGATGGGGGATAGTCACCGCCATGAAGTTCCTTCATCTCGTCTAGGTCAGCCTGCTCTACATCTTTGTCCAACCGACTGTCGCTGATGACCCTATACTTAGCATCATATAGATATGTCAGCAATATCATGCTTCCGTCCTTTTTGGCTATATTGAGTACAATATCAGGACGCTGCTCCGTGGTTGCAGTATGCACTCCAAAGTTGTCTGAGTTCCGGCGGTTGAATGTGTGTTGATAGTGCAATGTCACAACATCGCCGTTGTGATTGCGCATTTGCTCAGCCCACTCGGATTCATCATTGTCATCCGGCATCGGATAGTTGAATGTTACCACATGTTCCATCCGTGAGTTGGAGAACGGATTGAGTAAAGACCCTGCAGGTTCAGACACAAGTTTTTCGTACTGCGGATTTTCCTTTTCTATGTGCAGTAGTTGCTTTACCATGCGCTTCATCTTGATGAAACACCACAGTTCGTAAATCTCCCATATCTGCAATGTGCCGATATTCGAAGCACCATTGTAAAGGTCAATGCCACGGCGCAGTTTAATCCAATCCTTGTACACTTGTTGGTATCCGGCACGGCTTTGCAACACCATGCTGTCTTGGCTCATACCTTCAAATTTCCCTATTGTACGGAAGAATGGATTATGCTCCAACTTATGTATGCGTTCCCGATAACTGACAAGTCTGCAGCGATGTTCGTCTGAAAGTTCATCATTGCGGTTTTGCGTCAATACCTCATTGAGAATCTTTGTAAGTCGTTTGCCAATATGGTTCAAAGTGTGTTTTACGAAACGATTCTCACGTGTGTTCACCGTTGCATCGCTCTCTTTCAGTTCAAACCAATGGTTGTCCAATCGCTTTGCTTTTCGTTCCTCGGCATATTCGTCTTCCAATGCAGGAGTCCAGCGTTTTATTTTCTCAACCTTTGCAAAAGTGTTGTAAGTGTATACATTTTGGTGGGGTCGGCGCAAGATGAGTTCAATGTTCTTGAGATAGTCATCAATGATTTCTTCAAAGATATTCATCCACACAATGTCATTGCGCACTCGGCCACGTGTCAACTGCTGGTAGGTAGTGGCAAGGTAGCGGAATATAACGTCATTGTATTCCTCATTGACATCGTTAAGTAGTGACTTGTAGTCATACTTTGTGTCAAGTTTCGGACTAACGACATCAAACGTAACCCATGCACGATGTAATCGACCAGTATGTTGGTACTCGAATTCCAACTTGAAGACACCCGGTTCATTGAGGAAACTCACGTTTCCTGACAAGCCGAGTACATTTTCTCCGTTGTAATCCGTATCAACATAAAATGCTTGTTCTACATCCCTGCGGACGTGCAACACCCTTGGTGCCGTACCTTTGTCTATAAAGTTTGTCTTAAATCGGATGGCTATGTTGTATTCGCAAGTCTCAAATATCACGGGCCACCGTTCTTCCCACACTTGTGCTTCACTTTCATCGTTCCTCAATAACAAGTTGTTGTGCTCATGCAGTGTTAGGCGACAAATATCACTTGATGCATATCGGCAATACCGTTCTTCGTATGGCACATCACTTTCCAGCTTGGAATCATTTGTTCGGTCTATGCGACCTCTGAAACGTTCCCAAGCATACGACAAGTCCTCGCTTCTAACGATAACTTGATAGTCTCCGTATTGATGTTCAAAGCGTAATGCTTCCATACAAATAGTAGTTTATGGCCAATAGCGAGTGAAACTTTGGCGGTTCAAGCGGTCAATCATTTCTGATAGTTTATCCACCGCCATGTATTCTTTTTTGCCTTCTTTTGGGGGCTGCGGTGCAATCTTTTTCAACCAGTCAAGTTTTGTGAACTCATGACTCATGCCATCTTCATCACTGACTTGGCTATCCAATTCATTGTTTCGCCGTTCTTTTTCTGATATACGGAACATTTCGTCA
>CAVINS010000111.1:488-1506 GCA_963643925.1 Bacteroidaceae bacterium | reverse complement strand
CGTCAATTCGTTCATTACACGATAACTAACAGTAAAGGGCGTTCCTGCTAGTACCGTGTTGATTGCTTGAAGTCGTTGTGGCAAACCTTTGCCATATTTGCCTTGGATATAGTTTTCTATTTGCTCGTTAGTAACAACAGAATTACATTTCTCTATAACCTCATTTGCAGTAGTGTATTTGGCATATAAATCGCCCATTGTTAGTGGCGAATCAACATATGCCAAATCTTCTTTGTGATTGAATATATCTTCTAATGCACCGCCATTCATCTCAATAGTCATTGCACGGTCTATTACCTTGCGCGAGAACTGATGTGTTGTGTCATCCATGTTCACCGTTCCTACAATGAATACATTCTCAGGAAGAGTCAGTCCCTCAGTAAGAAGTGTTGTCTTAGCACCTGCTACCTCATCTATACCTTTACAGTTTTCATCAATGAGTCCGAATAAACCTTTATAGATGTCTTTGTCGTTTTTCAAGTTGTATGCAACTTCGCCAGTGGCAACATTCCTTGTGTTAGAAATTGAAGCAAATTTCTTGAAATATTCTTTGTTTACAAGAGTTCCTGTTTTGATTTCTCCATTAACATTCTTGCGTGTTTCCACGATGCTAAGAAATTCAGCGAAGTATTGCTCTACAGGAGCAAGATTCATCTCGTCAAGGCAGACAAAGAACGGCACATTTGGATACATCTTTGCCTTTACCAAGAACTTAACGAACTTGGTGAAAATGTATTTTTCTTGAAGATTACTCCAGTATCCCAATAGCTCAGTAGAATCATGCCAATTTGGCTTTACTTCAATCATACAGTAATTGCCAGGTGTTGTTCCGTCTATGTCTTGGAGCTCTTCCGGGCAAGACTTAAAGGCGAATTCTCTGACAATACGACTTTTTCCTGTTCCAGATATGCCTGCAAGAAGCATAAATGGTTTTGTGCATAAGCCTGTCAAGTATGATGTTAACACTGTAGGAATTTGTATGCTAGAAGAATCCGCTTTCCTAGGACTAGGCTTTTTC
>CAVINS010000111.1:0-478 GCA_963643925.1 Bacteroidaceae bacterium | reverse complement strand
TTTTTCTTTGAGTTGAGATATTTTTCAATATAGTCATTACCTCCTAAGAGGTTGCAGTCAGAATCATACATCTGCCATTCGCTTTCGCTTATACCAATTATAAGAAATTGGTTCTTATAATTTTTGGTAAGTCCGGCCCATCCTTTAAGATATTCGTCAAGTGGTTTACTCTCATCATTATCATATGGAGCTACTATATATTCTGCCATTTTCCATATGGAGTTTGCCCTTGTCCCCATATCAGCTCCAAGCAACGATGTCCTTTTTTGTACTCGGAATGTATTGAGGTACGTTTGCGAACTGAGCGGTTCAACAAACCCCTTTAATCCTTTTTGTATACTTGTGCTGTCCATAAATCATATAATTTTTTTGTTTGTGGAAACGGTGAAGATGCCCCTATTGGAAATCCCATAAGATATTCAGCATGTAGAGCTGTTGGCTTGCCGAACACTCGTACATATTTTGCACAAGATGGGTG
>CAVINS010000110.1:0-6236 GCA_963643925.1 Bacteroidaceae bacterium | reverse complement strand
GCAAAGACCTCAGGGAACTCCACTGCCCAATGGAAGAAGCGGTTGTCGCGTGCAGCCTCTGCCGCCTCACGACAGAGGCCGTCGGAGATGCGCTGGGCAGAGGGCGTGGCGTCTTCGTCGTCGAGATACTTTATCTCTTGAAGGGCTTGATATACGGTGCGAGTATAGGGCACAGAGAAAGCAAGGAAGTTGCCCCCTTCGTCCTGACGACTCGCGAGGTCTTCGGCAGTAAACTGCTTATAGTAAGCATAGGTGTAGATGTCGCAGGCGCGGCGCAACCATTCCACACGTGGTGTTTCCATCAGTTCCTCCCAACGGCGCTGCTTGGTGAGTTGTTCCAGCAACGTGTTCTCTGGCAGGGCGGAAATCTCACGCACATGGTTAGCCAATCCCACTTGTTCGCTGTCGATGCTCTGTATGGTGAAGTCCTGCGTAAAGAGCGATACCGACAGTCCCTGCGCCTGACCGCTTCGCAACATGCTGACATCAGCCAGTGCCTCCTTGTTCAAGTCGACAATTAGTTTCTTCACCGTCTTATTGTCGTCCTTGGCATGGAACGCATCTTTTGGCACACCGTCGAGCAGCGTGTCGAGGTTGCTCACACCCACCACCGAGTTGCCGCAGCGTATGTGGTGGTCGAGGAACGAGAGCGGTTTGCCGGCGCAGTAGCCCTCAATCCAGAGCACCACCTTGCACAGCTCCACGGCATCGGGGTTGTAGTCTACGGCATACACGCAGCGCGAGATGACCTCACGCAGCGCCTGCCGGTAGTCGAGCGACGCCGGGTTGTCCTCGCCCGTGCGCAGCGTGCAGACATACCACGCTATGGTGCGCGCCATGGCCAGCACGATGTGGCCCGAACCGCTGGCGGCATCGCACACCTTCATGTTGAGGAGCGAGCGCACCTTTTCTTCCGTCGTACTGCAACTGTCGATGCGCTCCTTGATGACCGGTTCGAGCGTGGTGCGTATGAGGTTCTGCACGAGGTCGGGGCGCGTGTAGTAGCTCGACGTGCTCTGGCGGTCGAGACCACCCACGAAGCCAAACTGCCAGTCCTCGGGACTGACACCCTGCTGCACGAAGGGGCGCATCTCGAGGATGCCCTCATACACAGAACCAAACTCCTCCACGTCGAGCGCCGAGTAGTTGATCTTCACCCTTGCACCGCCCTCGTCGGTAAACTCGTTGAGGGCATCGAAGGCACGCAGCACGTCGCTGTTAGTCATGCGGCACTGCTTCAGCCAGCGGAGCGTCTCCGAACCGAAGAGCACACCGCCCAAAGGCTTGATGCCCAGGCGCGCACCGAAGTCGCCCGGCTCGAAGAGGCGGAACGTGTCCATCAGTCCCAGCCACAGGTCGCAGTACTGCTGCTGGCGCAGATAAGCCAGTTCGGAGAGGTGGCGCAGGCGCGAGGCGGCATAGTGCTGCTTGTATATCTCCTGCCACGCCACCAGCTGCCGGTAGTCGGGATGGTCAGTCTGCTCGGGAATCTCGTAGACCAGATTGCGGTCCTCGATGATGAAGAGGAAGAGCAGGCGGTAGATGAAGTGGATGAGTTCCTTGTTGAGCACGTCGGCAGACACCGTGCCGTCGGCGATGGCCCGGCGCAACGCCTCGTTGCCCTCGCCCTCACCGCGCACCGCCGCAAGGCCGATGGTCTCCATCGTTTTCTGCACGGCACTGGAGAGACCGGCGCGTATGCGGTTGCCGCTCTCGATGCTCATGTTGAACCACCGCTCCATGACCGACTGCTCGTCGCCGCTCTGGCGGAAGCGCGAGGCGTGGAGCAGGCGGTACATCAGGCAGAACTCCGTGTACTTGTCCTCGTCGAGCATGCGGCGCAGGTCAAACTCGATGTAGGTGAGCTTGACGAGCTGTCCCGAGTTGCGCAAGAGGCGTATGGTCTGTCCGTTGCTGATGATGCCATAGACACACTCTGTGGCGTTCAGGTATTCCAGCATGGTGGCATGCGCCGACCGTTTGCGGCGCGAGCCCTTGGCGCGGTAGTCGAGCGAGCAGCGGTCGAGCGTCTCTATGCCCTGCTCGTCGATGACACGGTCGCCGATGACGATGACCGGCAGATTGCCCAACTCCGGGCAGAGATAACTAATCTCATAGGTGTTGCCGCCAGCCTCCACATTGCCCGTCTGGCGCTGCAGCTGGTAGCCCAGACTCAGGAAGAGGCGCTCCATGAGGTCGCGCGAACGGCGTGTGCCGTAGGTGTCGTTTATCGTGGAGCGCTCGTTGTAGAAACGCCAGTCGTTACGCAGTGCGCTCCACACATAGTCGATGGCCGACGACGTAGGCATGTCGATAGAGAAGTCCTGCTCGCGGTTGCCCAGCATCGTGGTGTCCTGCTCAATGGAGCGGAGAATCTCGTCGGAGAGCAGATGGCCGTATATATGAATGCTTGTATAGTCCATAGTTTAATGTTTAGGGATAAAGAGATAGGCAGCGATGACATCCATCGGCAGCACCGGTTCCACCACCTGATACTCGCTGGCCGAGACGTAGGTGCGGTATTTTGAGAACGCGTCCACGAGGTGGGCGGCACGCTCCAGAGCCATCTCGTCGGTATGGAGGCGCAGCGTCTGCTCGTCGTCAATCCAGCGTGTGGCATTCTGCAGAAGCATCTTCTGCGAAGTAAGGTCAGTGTTGCCCGAAGCCTCAGCATCGAGGAAGAGGCGGCGCGCCTCGTCCTGCGAGAGGAAGTCGTGGCTTTCTATTTTGCCCCGATAACCGATGAAAATCATCTCTTCGCCCACCAGCTCACGGTCGGCCTGGCGCTTGTCGCGGATGACGGAGCGCACACGCATCATCAGGATGGTGGTGCGGCGCTCCACGGCGGCAGTCTCCGTCACCATGGCACGGCAGGCCGAGAGTTCGCCCCCGTTCACCGTGTCGTTGACCACGCTGCGGCTGAGGTCCTCCACAAACGTGTGGTTGCGGCCGATGTACATATAGTGTTTCGGTGTGGGCGATGCAAAGGAGATGCGCACCACGCCCTTGGCGGTGGCTTGATTGCGGAAGTAATGGTGCAGACGAGAGGGCAGTTCGGAGATGTTGAACGAGAAGCAGAGCGGTTCGTCATCCTGATTGACCGTCACGCCGATGTGCGTGAGCAGGTCGGTGACGAAGTGGCACGTGTCGTCCACACCGCCGATGACCGAGCGAGCCTCCTGGAGCGTGGCGGTGAGGCGCGTGGGGTCCATCTGCTTGTTGTTGTGGGCAAAGTAGGTGTGGGATATCTTCTCGTTCTCCTCCAGCTTCTTTATCTCTATCTGGCGCTGCTCCTCCAACTGCTGCTGCCACTCCTCGTCGTCGTCGAAGAGCGTGGGCTGGTCGGCGGAGATATGGCCGGAAGTCTTGGCCTTGATGAACCGCTCCATGATGGTCTCCATGAGTGTGGCGTCGTTGTCGGCGATGGGCAGGTAGACACCCAACTGCTTGCGTATCTCGTCCTGCTTCTTGTAGAGCACATTGAGCACGATGTCGTCCACGGGGTTGTTCTTGGCATGGATGGTGGAGATGAGCACCTGCGGCGCAGTCTGTCCGAAGCGGTCGATACGTCCGTTACGCTGCTCCATGCGGTTGGGGTTCCACGGCAGATCGTAGTGGACGATGGCCTCGAAGCCCTGCTGCAGGTTGACACCCTCGGAGAGGCAGTCTGTGCAGACCAGCACGTGGCGGTCGGAGCGTGAGAGTTCGTCAATCTTCATCTTGCGCTCCTCGTCGGAGAGTCGGCTGGTGACGGTCTCCACCCGTACATTCTTCAGTTTCTTGTCCTTGGCGAGGCGTTCGGCGATGTAACGGCCCACATATTCGGCAGTCTGGATGTACTGGCAGAAGACGATGGGGTTCATCTGCTCTCCCAGTGCCACGCGGACAATGGACAGTGCCTGCTTCACCTTCTCGTCGTTGTCGGAAGTCTTGATGTCCTGCAGGTCGCGGATAAACTCCTCAAACTGTGTTTTGTCGCCTTCGGCAACCGTTTCCAGTGCTTCAGGCACCACGTCGTCGCCGTCGAGACGGTCTTTCAGTGGGTCGTTGAACTTGTATACGCTGTCTACGGTGTCCTCGGTGTTCACCTCGGAGGTGTCCGCCGCCTTTTCTATCTTGTTCTGCAGCATACTGATGCCGGCATCGGGGCTTGACATCACGCCACGCATCAGGGCGAGGAGGTCCCAGTAGATGTAGCGCTGCTTGCGCTTGTCGGCAGTCTTTACACGCTCCACACCGCTCTTCACATAGTCGATGAGGCGGTTGAGCAGAGAAGAGTAGGCCGGCGTGCAGGTGTAGTCGTCGTTATCGATGCGCACACGCTCGGGGAACACCACCTCGTTGCCAAGATAATGCTTTATGTCGGCACGGCGACGCTGCACGAAGTAGTGCGACAGCGTCTCGCGCTCTTCGCTAGTCTTCAAGTCGTAGCACTCAAACTCCGGCTTCAGCAAACCAATAAGCGACTGGAACTCCTCGGTCTGTCCGCTGTGGGGCGTGGCGGTTAGGAGCACCAGTTGCTGGTCTTTCTTATCGGAAAGGTCGCGCAACAGGCGGTAGCGCTGCTGCTGGTATTTGTTGGCACCCGTAGGTTTGGCACAGGTGTGCGCCTCGTCGACGATGATGAAGTCGGGACAATGGTCGAGGAACACGTTGCGGCGGTTGTCCTGCTTGATGAAGTCGATGGAGATGACCTGGAAGGGAATGTCGCGAAAGATGTTCTGGTCGGCACGCAGCTTCTTCTCCAGTCGGCTGACCGTAGAGGAACGGATAATCTCGGCATCGAGCCCAAACTTGTCCTTGATTTCCTTCTGCCACTGCTCGCAGAGGTGCGGCAGGCAGACCACAGCGAAGCGCTGTATCTCGTGGCGGTCGAGCAGTTCCTTGGCAATGAGGAGCGACTCGAGCGTCTTGCCGATACCCACGTCGTCGGAGATGAGCAGGCGTATCTTCTCCTGCTTCAGGGCCAGGATGAGCGGCACCATCTGGTAAGGGCGCGGCTCAAAGGAGAGACGGCCCAGACACTGAAACGGTCCGGCAATGTCGCGAAACGACAGTCGGCAAGCGTTGTAGAGTACACGCGCGGCAGAACGGTAACTGCCCCGCTCAAGGTCGGATGCCGACGGACGGCGGAAATTGTAGGAATGGATAGACAACTCGCCCTCGTAGAGCGGCAGATAGAGACCGACGGTCTCGGCATCAGTGCCGCCCAGCGGTTTGAGCATCATGAGGTCGTGGCTGGCAGACTGCTGCACCACCCACGGACGACCGCGAAACTCGACGAGAGTGCCTGTACTGAATTCTCTGTTCATATATGTATTGCTATGCTAGTTTACTGGAGTGAAAATATCGGGATACTGTGCGATGAACTCAGGGAGCGGTGTGGCATAGTGCCATGCCAGCACCACGAAGCCGGCATCTTCGAGCACCTCGCGTTTTTGTGCGTCGTCGGCCTGCACCTCCGAGCGGTCGTGTGGCGTGCCGTCGCAGAAGACGACGATGCGGTCGCCATACATAAAGTCGGGCTGCACATAATATTCGTCGGGGAACATGGGCTGTGCCTTGTCGGGCAAGCGCAAGTGATGCTCATGAAGAAACTTCAAGAACTCGTATTCCGTACTGCTGTTGTGATCGCGTGCCGCCTCGAGGGCTTCATACTGCTCGTCGTAATTGAGTGTCTGTCCGGCCTGGTGTATCTCGATGTTGGCATCCTGCATAAGTTTCAGTGTCGGGTAAATCTTGCGGATGTCAATCTGCTGGTGGTAAGGCTGGTTGTAGTAGTTGAGCAGATTGGTGTAGTCGGCTGGCGTGAGAGCGGCGAGTTCGTCGGGAGTGTATTCCTTCTTCGACCCGAAACAAATCTCGTAGGCACGGTTCACCACGTCGCGATAACTCCGTGGCTCGCTGACAAAGCGGTTGAGTACGCCCAGCGACCCTTCTGCATTCTCATAGATAAGGACGTTTGGCACCCGGCCTTCGCCCATCACCTCAGCCCCCATCTCGCTGCCCTCTATCTGGAACACATCCTCAATGGCCTGCTTGAAGGCGTAGAGGAATGTGCGCACCCCGTCGGCATCGCTGAGCGCCAACGCCTCGAGCGGCTGGATGTAGATGGCGTTGGCAGTGGTCTCGGCAAAGAGCTTCACCAGTTTGGTGCGGCCAGCCTCGTCAGGATTTTCGTCGGCATGCTGCTGGATGCTGTGCAGACGTTCGTTGCTAATCCAGTCGCCGGTCTT
>CAVINS010000109.1:0-6288 GCA_963643925.1 Bacteroidaceae bacterium | reverse complement strand
AAATGGCATCGGTATGGCTCGGAGGGGGATTTGCTGCACTTCGGAGGGCCTCAGAGGGCCTCACTCATTACTTCGGAAAACCTCAGCAAATCTCGTTTATTGGTGTTGGTGCGGTTTGATGTCTTTTTAAGGGTCGACTAAATGCATTTATGGCAACAACAGATAAAAATAAAATAGATTTGAAATTACCAAATGGGACATTAGTCAAGGCTTTTGCTCCCGTCATTGTGTCTGCCAGTCGTTCAACAGACATTCCGGCTTTTTATGCGGATTGGTTCTTCAAACGCCTCGAAATGGGTTATTCTGCTTGGACTAATCCGTTTAATGGCATGAAATACTACGTTTCCTATAAGAACACACGTTTTATAGTGTTTTGGTCTAAGAATCCTAGACCTCTTTTGGATTATCTTCATCTGCTTGAAGAACGCAACATCAAATGCTATATACAGTACACTCTTAATGATTATGAAGCCGAGAAATTGGAGAAAGTCCCAAGTTTAGAGAAGCGTATTGAAACTTTTAAGATGCTAGTGGAACGACTTGGTGTTGGTTCTGTAGTGTGGCGTTTTGACCCAATGATTCTAACCGATGACATCACTGTCGACGACTTGCTTCGCAAGGTAAGAAATATTGGAGAGCAGTTAAAACTGTATACCAAAAAACTTGTGTTCAGTTATGCGGATATTGCTCTATATAAAAAGGTAAAAGCCAATCTGGAAAGAAATGGTGTTCCATACCATGAATGGACAGTAGAACAAATGGAGGTTTTTGCCCAAAGGCTTTCTGCAATGAATAAAGAACTTGGATGGAACTACACCCTTGCAACTTGTGGGGAAAAAATTGACTTGGAAAAATATGGTATTGAGCATAACCGCTGTATAGACGGGGATTTGATTACTAATATTGCATGGAAAGACCAGGAACTCATGAAATTCATGAAAGTAGACATAAAAGACGTTCCTGCTCCATCATTGTTTGGCAATGATGAACTGCCGAAAGGTGCTATACTTTTGCCTAACAACAAATACTTCGTTAGTGCCCACAAAAAAGATTCCGGTCAACGACAGTTCTGTGGATGTATGGCAGCCAAGGATATTGGTGAATATAACACATGTCCACACTTGTGTGAATATTGCTATGCAAACACATCAAAAGAGTCGGCTCTTGCCAACTGGAAACAACATACAAACAACCCTAATGCAGAGACCATTACAGGCAAATAAATTATGTCAGAATTTATACGACAACTTATAAACAGAGGCAATATTTCCTTTATGGGAATGCGAGATACAGCTATGTCATTATTACCTAAAGACAGGACTGTATTGGACGGATTGTATCAAGACCTGAAGCGTGGTACCGACATCATTGACGATGAGCAACATCTCAACATGTATTTGAGGTGTTTTGGTAAAATGCACAAGGCTAAACTTGATGCTGCGTTTAAATGTATGCCTAATCTCTCATCAATTTTATCTGAGGACATCGAAATCTATGATTGGGGATGTGGGCAAGGCACTGCGACCATTTCTTTCCTCGATTACCTAAAATCGAATGTTGCCAACTATAACATTGACAGCATTAATCTAATTGAACCGTCAATACCAGCCACCCAAAGAGCACAACAAGTAATATCATGCTACAACAATACAATTCCTGTTAGTGTCATCAATAAACTATTTGATGATTTGACGGAACAGGATTTTTGTCATTCAAATAACTGCAAGATACATCTTTTCAGTAATATTTTGGATGTTGAAGCTTTCGACCTGGCGCAGTTCACTCAGTTGTTTCAGCGGTCATTCAATGGCAAAAATTATTTCATCTGTGTTGGACCATACTATTTCAGAAACAAAAGAGTCGATGACTTCATCGCTGCAACAGCTCCTGATGAAATGTACGGTAAACTCAACAGAAATTGTGGTGAATGGCAGGATAATTGGTCTATATCACTTCGGGTATTTTTCAAACAATTCAGTAAAGTTGAAAGCATTGAAAATATCCGCAAACGCATTGAGGAGTCACACAAAAATGACCAGTTCTTTGCCGGTTATATTTTGGATTCCACCGCAGAGGAATATGCAAATTCTGGCAAGAAAGAAGAAATGGAAGAATTGTTCCATTCGCTTTCTGTCTTCGACGTAAAGTCAAACAAGCCTCTTGACACTCGTGATTGCGATTCAAAACTTGCAGTTCTTGCCAATATAGTCTCTCGTGGCATACCGACAAAAGCTCCTATTGCTGTAGAAGAAATTTTTGCGGACATCTTTGAAGTGTCGGAAAAACCTGCTAAAGACGCAATCATTGTATACAAATCCAAGCATAAAATACACAAAAATGATATCAATGAGGCTCTCCATATCATAGACCCACGCTTTGATACGGATAACTACAATGGAGATATGCTTGAAAGCAGTTTTGAAAAGGATTTCGTATCTAGATATTTGGATGGTACTGAAAACCAATACCTTATCCAAATACTGGAACCACAACGTCCTCTATCCTCAATTGTAAACATCCCAGACCAAAGATTCAGTAAGGATCAAAGAGTGGACTTTGCCTTTGAAATACCCTACGGAGAGTCAAAAACTGGCTTCATCTTTGAACTTGACGGAGTACCGTATCATAGCAACATCTTCCATAAACTTAGAGATGAGAGAAGGGACCGCATGACCTCATCAAATGGATATGATACCTACCGTCTTGAGCAACTAAAGGATTACACCTTTCTGAACAATTGGGAGCAGGAAGCCTCTTTGAACAAATATCTTTCCATCATTAAGCACAACAGCCAGAAAACCATTACTGGTACATGGAAGGAAACTCTTGAGATTGTTCTCTCGCCACTTGCTATAGCACGTGTTGAGAGAATGCTATTGCAGGCATTGTTGACAGGTGCTCTTGACATCAATGCATCTAATTGGAACATACTCGTTGTTGAACGTGATGTACCTTGTGCTGCAGTCGCGATAGAGAATTTCAAGGAAGCATACAATAAGATGTCGGCACTTGATGGCACCAACGACATTCTTCCAGAAGTTCATGTCTGCATAGTCTCTACAGAAGAGTTTAAAGGCTCAAAGTTACATCTTGGCAATCCAGTTAAGACCAATATACCGGAAAAAGAGTTTGATCTTTGTCTAGACTTATCTATGTTGTTACGTGACAATATAGATGCATTGCCACTTAATGCCATGGCAAAAGTGGTCTATATCATCCGTTCTTCACATTATCAGAAGAGGGAAAGAACTATCTGCTCTGCAAAAAACATTGAATATCCGCCATTTGTCATAAAAGATACAACTGGTAAATATATTGCAATCAAGGAAAGAGAAGATATCTTGACATACTTCCTGCAGAACATTTTCAGAAAGCCCTCGTTTCGTCATGGGCAACTCCCTATATTAAGCCACTCACTTTCTGATAGAACAACAATAGGACTTCTTCCAACTGGTGGTGGTAAGTCTTTGATCTACCAATTGTCATCCATGTTGCAACCTGGAGTAACGATCGTCGTTGACCCTCTTGTTTCTTTGATGGTGGACCAAGTTAGGGGACTGCGCGAAATAAGAATTGATGCGAGTGATTGTGTCAATAGTGGTATGGGCGCAAAGGAAAAAGCTCAAAAGCTTAACCAATTACAGAATGGCTCTCTACAATTCATGCTCCTTTCTCCAGAGAGATACATGATGGAAAACTTTAGAGACAGTCTGATTGTTATGGCGGAAAAGAACAACATTTATTTTGCTTATGGCGTTATAGATGAAGTTCATTGTGTGTCAGAATGGGGACATGATTTCCGACCTTCATATCTGCATCTCGGGCGTAACATGATAAACTTTATGCAAACTAAGTCTGGGCGTCCTTTGCCTATCATCGGATTAACAGCTACAGCATCTTTTGATGTCCTTGCTGACGTCGAAAGAGAACTGACGCTAGGTGGTTCTCTTACCATTGATAGTGAGACTGTTGTCCGCCCAGAGAACGACTCCCGGCCAGAACTTACTTATCGTATAGTCAATGTTGAGTCGGATTACGACTCTTTACGTAAAGAATACAATCCTTATATCCTTAACGTTCAAGACGATTGGGCGCTGAAAGATATTGTCGCAGAAAGCAAAAGGCAAAAGATGTATGAACTGCTTCAAGAAATTCCGGCTGATATAGAAACTCTAAATGTAGCAGATGACAATAAGGCTTGCCGTATTAAGGATTTTATGCCATCGTCGTTTTATAAAGCAGACGTTGATGAAAAATATAACAATGCCGGTATCGTATTTTGTCCTCATGCACATGGTACTTTTGGAGTCAAAGACAATGTTTGGGGTACCCGTAAGGGTATATCTACAGGATTGATTTCAGAGTGCCAAGACAAATTGAAGGTTGGAACGTTTGTCGGTGGGGACTCGTCTTCAGGCGATATGGAATCGTTCATCAAGAACGACCTGAATATGATAGTAGCAACCAAGGCATTTGGAATGGGGGTTGACAAACCGAATGTTCGATATACTATACACATCAACCATCCATCTTCTATCGAAGGCTACGTTCAAGAGGCTGGACGTGGCGGTCGCGACAAGAAATATGCAATTTCGTATGTGCTCTATGACTCGATGGAATATATTCATCTTACGGTTGATAAGGTGAACGACCTTCGCGTTGCTGCAATAAATTCTTTAAACATAGATCCTGTATGGTTGGAAAATTATAGGGGTAAATACGTGTTACGTCCTGACTTCATCCAATTCTGTCTATCAAACAATTGTAGTGAGGATGTCGCTACCTTCCTTTTTACAGCAAGCAAAGGCTATGGATATTTTGAGAATGTTGACAAAAACATTGACCTCTGGTTTCACAACAACTCTTTCCGTGGCCTATACAAGGAGAAAACCATTCTGCTTGAGATGACAGACAGAATTCTCAATGTAAAGCCTACCTATCTGCAAAAGATACAGGGTATATTGAGTGACGAAACAGGTAATACAGACGTTTTGCTTAAACCGGACCGAAATAGGAATGCTATCAAAATCCTATCTCAAGAGGATAATAATAAGCAGTATGGTTATATAATGCTTGATAGCTTATCGCCAAGATATAATTATCGGAACTTCGAGTATAATACTTGTAAGTACATTTCTGAATCACTGATAAATATCTTGCGTAACTATAAAGACCATTCCGTCCAGGCTCTTCTCCGTCCATTGGAAGAAACGAGCAATATTACGGAAGGTATCTATGCTGCAATGAACAAAGCTAATGAAGACGGATATGTATATGTAACTGTTTCATGGGAAAACCAGATACAACAGGATTTCGAACAGTTTAAACAGTCTATCAAAGACGAAATAAAGAACATTGCAAATAGGCAAGGTTGGAGGAATATTGACGAGGCAAGATATGGTAGACTCAGACTTGAAAATGTATCAGAATTTGATAATTTGATAGTTGAAATATCAAAGCGCTCACAAGATGGAAGCTGGCTAAGATACCATGACCATCAGGATATCTACGCAGGCCTAAAGAAGTTGTTCTGTCAGAAACGTGATAAAGACGATACGGACAAAGCAATCTACCGCATGTGTTGCGTGGGCTTGGTAGAAGATGTCACCATTGATTATCTTGCACAAGCCTATGAATTGAAAATTAGGAGAAGAACGGATGCGGAATTTAGACAATTTATGCTGGATTTCTTCCGCAAGTATTATTCTCTCGAACAAGCAATTAAAAAGGTCGACGAGATAGACCAGCAAAGGGGAAGAAACTATCTTGACAAGTGCTTGGGCTATCTTACTGCCTTCGTCTATGAAAATCTGAAAAAGAAACGTTTCAGAGCTATCGAAGACATGCGTATTGCCTGTGAGGACAGTATCACTCAACGTGAGGTGCAACATAATGACGAGTGGCTTAAAGAATTTATCCATTTGTACTTTAACTCTAAATATGCACGGCAAGATTACGAAGTTGAAGGTGAGAACTATTCTTTGTCACAAGACACAGATACGTTGAGCCGAGATGACTTTGATGTCGTATTGAAATATATCGGCGTAATTCCAAAAGACAATTCCGGAAGCGAGGTGGACAATGTAAAACATTTGTATGGTGCAACGTTGCTATGTCTTCGGGCACACACTGACAATGCTGCACTACAACTTCTTCTTGCTTACTGCATTGCATTCTTGGGCGCAGGAACCAATGAGACCCTCAAAAACGAAGCCTTCAATGGGTATGTCGGTGGCTTTATGTCTCTCTATGAAAAAGAGGGCAACAAGGTTTGGAATTATATAGAAC
>CAVINS010000108.1:0-6474 GCA_963643925.1 Bacteroidaceae bacterium | reverse complement strand
CTTACCGACGGACTAAGGTTGTTCCTGCTGATGAGCAGAAGCGAGTGAAGGAACTTGTGCAGGATATTCTTTCTGCGCTGACCGATGGTTATGACCAGACTACTGCAGATGTGGAATGGATGAAGAAGGTAATCGACAAGTGCGTTAACCCTGTTGATGATTCCGCCGAAGGACTGACGACTGTTATCTCTCGTATGGAGCAGTACATTGCCGAGCATGCTATGGCAAAAGGGTCTGCTGCCACCTACAAACCAACCATCAAGAAGTTGCAGCGTTACGAAACATTCAAACGGGAGATAGAAGGGAAGGAAGGTTTTACGCTTTACTGCGAAACCATCCGTCCCGAGGACTACCTCGACTTTCGCGAGTATGTCATCAATGAGCATGAGTACTATAATGACTACCCGGAGTTCTATGAGCAGTTTGATTTGGGAAAGCATGTTCCCAAGCAACTGTCGAGCACGGCGATTATCGGCATCATGCACCATCTGCGCATTGTCGGCCACTGGTGCATCAAGATGGGTTTCACCACCAACCGCTCCTGCGATGCCTTCACCATTCCAGCTGCCGTACATGGCACTCCGTACTATTTGACCATAGAAGAAAGGGACAAGGTGTACAATGCCGACCTCAGTGACAAGCCGACATTGGAGGTCTATCGGGACTTGTTCATGTTCCAGTCAATGATAGGTTGCCGTGTGGGTGATTTATTCACCCTTACTCCCGACAATGTTATTGGCGACATGCTGCAGTTCATTCCGCACAAGACCATGCACCGACGCACGCAGACCGTCACCGTACCGCTCAACTCCAAGGCAATGGCCATATTGAAGCGGTACGAGGGAAAACAAGAGACTCTTCTCCCAACAAGACAGATACACCATTACAACGAGGGCATCCGCTCGGTGCTTCGCGAGTGTGGCATCAACCGAATGGTCACCATTTTCGACACAGTGACGGGCAAGGACGTGCAGAAGCCCATCTGCGATGTCGCCACCAGTCACATGGCAAGGCGCAACTTCATCGGCAACCTGTATAAGAAAGTGAAAGACCCCGAACTCATCAGTTCGATGACCGGACATGTCAACGGCAGCCGTGCCTTCTCCCGATATAGGGAGATAGACGAGGAGACGAAGCAAAGTCTTGTTGACCTCATCAACTGAGATAGATTTCATTTCCGCATTACCCAACACTATATATAATAAGGAGAGAACCTAATGAAAGTAACAGCATTCATCCGTGAGACATCGTCGAAGAACAATGTCACCGACCAGACGCATGTATATTTCCGTGTCCGCGACGGCAAGACCGACATCAAGGCCGTCAGTGAGCTATCCATCAATCCCAATCACTGGAGTCCCGAGCGTCAGGGGTACAAGACTCGCGTAGCACTCATAACCGAGGCCAAGCGTACCGCCTTCGACAAGGCCGTGCAGGACCTGACCGCCCTCATATCCGCACAATACTATCGTGGAGCCGACAGCAGTTGGCTGAAGGGAGTGATAGAGGAGTTCCATCACCCCAACATCAACATCCGGCAAGGACGCAAAGGAGACGAGTTCAGTCTGGTGTATCAGATAGAGCAGTATGCCAAGAACCATCCCATGGAGCCATCCACTGCACGTCGCCATGAGCAGAACGCGCGCAAGGTGCAGTGCTTCGAGCGTTACCAACGGGAGATTATGCGCCGACGCGGTTACACCATGCGCATCGACACCATGACCGCCGACGACCTGCGTGCCTTCCACCAATACCTCACGCATGAATTCGAATACCTGGAGCATTATCCCCAAATCTTCGACGAGCTTCCCAAGAACCAGAAGCCGTACAAACTAACGGAGAACTCCATCAACACCATCTTCCGCAAACTGCGTACGGTGGTAAACTGGTGTCTGAAGCACAACATCACCACCAACGATGCCTTTGCCACATTCGAGATGCCGAAGGTATTGGACAGTCCTCCGTTCTATCTCACTCTTGAGGAGCGTGACAAGGTGTACTATGCCGACCTAAGCAAGGAGACACCGTCCACACAGGTGTATCGTGACATCTTCATGTTCCACTGCCTGATAGGTTGCCGTGTGGGTGATTTGCAGAAGATGACACGCGCCAACATCGTGGACGGAGCCGTGGAGTATATTGCCGAGAAGACCAAGAACCACCAGCCGCGCACCATCCGAGTGCCGCTCAACGAGAAAGCGAAGGCCATCCTCGCCAAATACTCCGACCTCGAAGAGCGCATCCTGCCGAAGATAAACCAGAATATCTACAACCGCCAAATCAGGAAGATACTCCGTCTGCTTGGCATCGACCGCATGGTGACAGTCATTGACAACGAGACACGCCAACCCGTGCAGCGGCGCATCTGCGACATCGCTTCCACCCACACGGCTCGCAAGACGTTCATCGGCAACCTATACAAGAAGGTGAAAGACCCGAACCTCGTGGCTTCACTGTCTGGCCATGCCGACGGCACACGTGTCCTAGCCCGGTACCGTGAGATAGACAACGACATGAAGCGCGAACTGGTGAAACTCATTGACTGACAAAGCAAATAAGTACAACCAACTAATGACAATACAGAGATGAATCTAAACGAAATAGACGAAGAACTCGAGATGCAGTTCGGCAAGCCTCGGAGCATTCCTGCGGAGAATTCCAAATACATGCTTTCGCTTATAGAGGAACAGGCTGACATCAAGTCAAAGACCATAAACACGAATGTGGAGCGGCCAAGTCCCGATGCATACGCCATGATGATAATGGCGGTGATGCAGTACCCGACCATACCATGGGAGGAACTGGCAGAGAAGAAGCCTGCTATCCGCAGAAGCTTGAAGTATGTTGCAGTAATGTGCAAGGATCATTTCGACGAACTTGAGAAACTGACCAAGGAGGTGATGAACAAACATCTGCAGGGTGTAACACAGCAGATAGGTCTTGCTTTCTTGAAGATAATCCGAGCCTTGTCAAAAGAGGAGTGTCCGTCGAAGTTGATTGAGCATACTCCTTTCCCGGCACACTACGAGGCTATCATCAACGGACTCCACAAACTTATTCAGAGCGAGCACCCGGACGATGCTGCAGCCATCATACACTGTGCAATAAACGATGGTATCCTCAATGCCAACACTCCACGCAGCTTGTTTGTTGACGAATTCAACCTAAAGAAGAGCAGTTTCGACAAGTATTTCTCGAAGTATTATAATGGGCAGACTGACAAAGACGAGCATATTCGCAGACAGACGAAAGCCCGAATTGACGTACATCAGAGGACACTGCGGAACACCATCGGATATACTATAGACTCCGATGGCAAAGTGCAATTCTACGACCGCAAACTCGGAAGCAGGACTTTGCTGAATATTGCCATCGCTTGGTGCCGTACGATATTCAACAATTAAGCCGTTTCGCCCCCTTTTCCCTCTCTTTTTCTCAACAACTATTATCTCCCCAACAATGTGTCTTACCACGCATATTGTTGGGGATTTTTGATGCGTTTTCAGTTAAATCCGTTAACAAAGAGTAGTCTAGAGTAGTCGCATCCTACCGCCTACTCCGTTTATTTCCAAACCCCTCAAAATCATTGTAATTTCGCAACCGCTAATCTGAATGCCAGCAGATTGGCGGTGCTTCTCCGTGACCGCTGCACGATGGAGCATCCTGGCTTACGAGTTGACAGCGATGTTGAACAATATCAATAGAAACGACCATGATTGATATCATGTCATTAGTAAAGTCTGGAGGTCAGGTCTCGCTGACCGTCACTCCCGACGATCTTCACCATTTCGCAGAGATGCTCATTGCAGAGTCTCGCAAGGAATGGGAAGAACAAGTTGCATCCGCTCGTAAGGAGGAACCCGAGGAGACCTTCCTCACTACCGAGGAGGTGTGCAAGGTATTCAATGTCACTCCGGCCACTCTGTGGTTGTGGCACAAGAAAGACTACTTGAAGCACATCAAGTTCGGTAACAAGAATATGTACCCGGCTTCTGCTGTGAATGCTTTCTTCCGTGAACAAGGTCTAAACGAAACAGTGTCCGGCTACTGCAAGCGGAAGAGCAAAGTAGAGAAGGAGATGTTGGAAAAGGAGAAGATGGAATCAGAAAGTAGAAAGGAGGTGGTTGCAAGCAATGGATAAAAACACTACTACACTCTATGAGGATTTCTTCGGCACGAAAGAAGGGGAATGTCATGCGTTCTCTTTCTACCGCCGACCGATACAGAACACCGAGCCACTGCGTTGCATTACCATCCCCGACATCTACCGCTATATTGTCGGACCGTTTGCCAAGACTCAGACGGAGACACTGCGCTCCATCGCTGACAAGGATGCCGCACGAAAGTACAAGGCAGAGCATTTCGACTTCTGTACCTTCTCCGGCATCTTTCGTACCAGGAGCAAGGACGGACTATTGCAACACTCTGAACTGTTGTGCATCGACTTCGACCATGTGGCAGACATTCCCTCTCTGAAGGAAAGACTGCTCCATGACGAATACTTCGAGACCGAACTGATGTTCCGTTCTCCGTCCGGTGACGGTTTGAAATGGATAATCGCAGTCGACCGAAGAGGTTGGGAACACAGCAGATTCTACAGGGCGGTGTACAACTACCTTGTGCAGAGCGGTTATCCCGAGCCGGACAAGTCGGGTAGTGATGTTTCGCGCTCCTGCTTCATTCCCTATGACGCAGAAGCATATATAAACCCAAAGTACAACAACGTAAAGGATGAAAACTTTTTTACCGGAGAAATACGAGAATGCCCCTTCTAAGGAAGCGGCTTCGCCAACTGTGCAGAACGGCAATGGCAGTCCTACATATAATAAAGGTGTAAGTGTCAGCAGTGAGGACACAAGAGCCAAGGTTGAACGGGTGGTTGCGTGCATTGAGCAAAAGCACGTGGACATCACTGCAGGTTATAACGCTTGGCTGAATGTAGGCTTTGCTCTGTCATCCGAGTTCAACGAGTCAGGTCGCAGTTTCTTCCATCGGGTCAGCAGACAAAGTGTGAAGTACAAGCAAAGCGTGGCAGACATACAGTACAACAAGTGTCTGTCAGCAAAAGGAGACGGCGTGACCATCGCCACCTTCTTTCAGATGGCAAAGGATGCTGGCATCGACATTTCCAACCAGAAAATCCAAAGCCAAGGCAATGGACTTTTGGATTTTTGGACTTTTGGATCTCCCGACAAGCAGGAAATGGCGAAAGATGCCGCTCAGAGCCCCGAAAATACCACCCAAGAAATCCAAAAATCCAAAAGTCCAAAAATCCAATCGGGTGAAATTGGATCTCGTTGGATTTTGGATGAGGAGGAACTGCCACACTTCCCTCAGTCAGTGTTCGACTCTCTTCCCTCTTTTTTGAAGGAGGTGTTGGACAACTGTATCTCGGAGGATGACCGCGACATGATGCTGATGGGTTCGCTGACCTGTATCTCCGCCACACTCCACAATGTCGTCGGCGAGTACAATATGGACGACTGGTACCCGATGATGTACTTCTTTGTCATGGCCGATGCCGGTATGGGCAAAGGCTCGTTGAAGTACTGCCGACAACTCGTGGCTCCTATTCATCAGGAACTGCTCGAAACTTCCGAGAGGCAGATGAACGATTACAAGGCAATGGCGAAGGAGATGAAGCACGGCAAAGGCGGAGACGACTCCGGAGCTTCATCCGTTCTCGGAGAAGAACCGCACCGCAAGACTCTCTTCATCCCGACAAACAGCAGTGCTGCTGCCGTCATCCAGCAGTTGGACGACAATGGTGGTATCGGACTGATATTCGACACGGAATGTGATACACTGAGTGCCATTCTCAAGTCTGACTATGGCGACTACAGTACTATCATCCGCAAGAGCTACCATCACGAACCTATCGACTTGAACCGCAGAAAGGACGACGAGTACCGGGTTATTGAAACACCGAAACTCGCCATCTGTCTCTCAGGTACGCCCGGCCAACTCTACACACTGACACCACAGGCGGAAGACGGAACCTTCTCCCGTATCACCTGTTATCATGTGCCGTTCAAGATGGAGTTCCGCAATGTTCTTGCCGAGCAAGGTCTTCGTGGAAACTCCACCAATGGCGCAGGCGGTTCACTCCACGAAAAGTTCTTTCGGTTGGGTAAGAAATACAAGCAGATGTACGATGCATTCTTCCGTGGCGGCAGCTATCGTGTGGTCATTCCGCAGCAGTTCTGCAATGAGTTCAATGAGCACTTCCGTGCGATGAACCAAGTGACTGTCGAGGACATATCCCACGACATGCAGAGTGTTGTCCGCCGTCTGGCTTTCTCTATGTTCCGTGTGATGATGGTGCTTACCGCCATCCGCTTCATGGACGAGCAACCCAATCCGTCGGCTTTTGCCAAGAAGGACGGCAGTCCCATCATACTGACTTGCTGGCGTGAGGACTTTGATGCGGCGATGGCTATGGCAGATGTCCTCATCTACCATACGGTCTACTGC
>CAVINS010000107.1:1358-6761 GCA_963643925.1 Bacteroidaceae bacterium | reverse complement strand
TTATTCAAAGATACAAATATTCAGCGGTTTTCTTTTATCCTGTTATTGTCTTTATCACTCCAAATTCCGGAAGAGCCAGATTTATTCCTCCGTTTTATTGATTGCCACATTGAACGCCTTACAGCGACGAGCCTTTTGGTTGGAACGACTCAAGGAGAAACGGCCGAACTTCTCATAGATGTCGAGGCCACGTCCGAGGGTGATGGTCCAGCCGGTATCAGTACGGATAAGGCGGTCGTGGTCGGCCTTGAAGTCATAGGTAAACTCGATGCCCATTGGCAGCAGTTCGTCTGCCAAGTCGTTGAAACTATCTATCACTTCTGCCACTTTCTCGTCGTCATCATTCTGCGTGCTCAGATGTATCTTCACGTTGTCTTGCACGGTGATGTCTTTCACCATCTGAATGAAGTCAACGAGGTTGTCTATCTGATAGGGCAAACGGACGAACGGATCGGTCACATTGATTTCCTTTGCAGTGCGCAGATAGTCGCCAAACAAATCCTTGTAGGTCACACCGCCTTGATTCTCACGGATCGAGATGGTCTTGGCCATAAGTGGCTTGATGCGTGGACGCTGAGATCTGTTGTCTTCATTGACCGAGGGTTCATCGGCTTTCTCTTCCGAAGATGCACAAGGCTGATGTTCTTCCATCTCTTCTTCACCGTCATCCTTTCGTTCAATCACATTCTTATGATGATTTTCCAAGTTCTCCAGCGTTTCCACCTTGACGGTTTCCCCCGTTTTGAGCCATACATATTCGAACTTGGCAGGCTCGGCGCAGAAGGTGCTGTCGATGATGTAGAGCTGGTCTTTCACGCGCTTGCGGCTCTCGGCAGCAAAGTCGATGATTTCCTTGACCTCCTCGTCAGTCATCCTACCGTCTGGATAGAGCAGTTTGCACATTCCCGAGAACGTCTTGCGGATGGCGTTGTGGTCACGCTCCGAGAGTGTGCCGCTAAACTTGGCATAGTCTTTCAGTAGGGCGGTGCGGTCGTCGTTGCGCAGGGCATGAAGGATGGCAGCGATATAGTCTGTAATCAAACCGTAACCTTTCGAGAAACTATCTTTCTTCAATATCTTGATTTCCCATCCCGGATTGTACAGGTGGATACGGTCGAGGAAAGCTCCCTTGATGAAGGAGGTCGGGATGCTCTCAAACAGGTGACTGTTTTTCAGCATATACGGTACGGTGTGCTTGGTGTTGCCCACAAAGCTCATCGATGCACTTGCCTCGTGTGTTCCCTTGCCACGGTTGAACGACTTGTTGGCCAGATAGTTCTGCATGGTGTCGATGAGCACGGCATCCACGTTGCGACCTTTCTGCTGTTCAAACTCGTCCCAAGCCACTACGTCCCAGTAGCCCACCAGACCGAGAAGCTCCTTGTTGCCCTGCATCTTGACAAACAACCGGGCACTGGTCACGTCGCCACCACTGACGAGCACACCGTAGGGCGACAGTTCCTGGAACACGTGCGACTTGCCGGTTCCCTTAGGACCGAGTTCCATAAAATTGAAGTTGTTCTCTACATGAGGGAGAAGACGAGCCAGTGTGATGAACTTTTCACGGCGGTTCATCACGGCAGGGTTCAGACCAACGGTGTGTATGAGGAAGTCGATCCATTCGTCTGTGGTGAACTTCTGTCGCTGGTCGATGTATTCCTGCAGGTCGATATTGGAAATCTGGATGGGTTTCAGCGTCTGGATCTCCCATCTCACCTTGATGTTTTCGCCGCTGATGTAGCCGATGGTCACAATGCACCACACACCGTTTCCGCTGAGCAGCTTCGGGTTGTGGCGCACATAGTCGGTGCCAATGGGAACGCCGGTCAGTCCGAGGTTGGCAAAGGTGGCCTGATATTCGTCATCCTTCTCGTTGAGCACCACCGTCACCTTGTCGATGATGCGATGTTTGCCGTTCTCGCGGATGATGCCTTTCACCGATTCTGCCTCAGCGCGGTGCACATAGTTGTTCTGGATTACCAGCTTCACCTTTTCCAGTCCTTCATTGATGGCACCCTCGTCATCGCTGGCACAGTATTGGCCAAGAAGATATTCCAACACATAGGTAGGCACAGGCAGCCCTCCCTTCACGAGGAATGCCAAGTCCTTTCTTACCACCTTACCAATAAAGGCATCCATTACTTTTTGTTGCAGCATCAATATAATTATTAATTTTTAATTGTCAAAAGTCTTGTTCTATCATCGTATTATTCTTTACAGTCTCGCGCACTAACGGATTCAACCTGTCTTCCACATCATAGATGCGCAGTTGCAGCATGCTGGCCGTAACCGACTTGTTCAGGTTGAGAGTCACCTCATACACGCGGTTGTTCAGGTTCACGGCATCTGTGCTGTTGAGCGTCAGTTCCTTCTCTGCCGTCACCGGGGCGTCGCCATGATAGATGCAGCACACCACCTTGCGCTCCGTCACCGTCATGCTGACGGCTTCCGACTGTATCAACTGGAATTTCAGTCGGCTGCTCACCATGTTCAAGTTGTGCTTCATCAGGGTTACGCCAACTTTCTCAGTCTTGTTGGTACGCTTTTGCTGACTCTTGATGACGGGGATAATCATCTCCTGAAGCGAGGCACCGCCATGGGCGAAGTTGTATCCGCCGGCAGCCGCCAAACGGTTGGTGCCCAACGGCACAGCCACCTGCAGGGGCATTGCGCTCTTTATGGCCGAGACCTTGTCCAACGGGAATTTCACGATGCCCTCTATCTCATCTCTGCTTTCCGTGAGATAATATCTTGTTTTCTTCTCAATCGACGTGTCAGTCACGCTGTGCTTGTCCTTGTCCTCAAACTTCATGTCGTTGTAGATGAATCCATGGTCGGCAGTCACAGCTACGTTGATGACATTCCATGTGGCATGCAGGCGTTTCACCAGCACAGCCAGTTGTTCGATGGCTTTCCGGCAGGCACTTATCACCTCGAAGGGACTCTGCGAGTGGCTCGCCTCGTCTATCGTGTCGTGGAAGATATACACCAGCGGACGCTTGAAGAGTTCGCGCATCGACTGTGCATCGCCGTTCATCACCTCCTCATAGCGCACACATATGGCTCCCTCACGATACTTTTCCAGGTGTGCCGTCCGCTGGTCGGTAGTGGTCAGCAGTGTGCCGTCCACCGCCATGTCCGTGCCTTGAAGGTCCAAAGAATGATGGGGCAAGAGTGCCGGCTTGCAGTATTTTGTCTCAGTAGGGAGCATCGTCTGATAGGCACTGATGGTAGCGATATGTTTCTCTTTGGAGAGTTTCTGCATCAGTTCCATGGCCACCTCATACCGCAGCGCATCACTCACGATGATAACCTGCTTGGTACTTGTCTCCGACTCGTTGGCGTAGAAGTCTTCCTGGTGTTTCAGTCCTGTCTCGGCAAAAGCGTTGCCTTTCTCCAGCACACAAGTCAGCCATTCCAGATTGAGCACATTGGCTATCTTGGCATAATCCTGGTCCAACTGCCGTTTGGCAACACCCAGCGTCTGTTCGATAGGTATCTCTTTCGTTATCAGTTCGTGATATGCTTCAAGCGTATGACGGTAGTACATATCCACGAGGTAGAACTCGCTGGCGTATTTCTCCACATACGCCTTTGGCGAGTTCAGCTTTAGTGTGCCCAGTCCGCGCACCTGCGTATAGTACAAAGCCGACTGCTCCACAAATCGGATGGCTATCTGCACATTGCTGTCTGTGGGTAACTTCAGCGACAGTTCGCGCATGCGGTCGTTCACTTCTTCGGGGTCGGCCATCAGCTTGTTCTCTACTATCTCTTTCAAGATTGGCCAGCACAAAGCTTCAGTCATATAATAGTAATTGGCATCAATGCCGTACAGACTGATGATTTCTTCTTCCTTGACATCTGCAGCCAGTACGTCCATGGCCTTGGCAAACTTTTCAGAGAGTTGGCGGTCGTGCGTGCCAAGTTCATAGATTTTGTTTACCTGGTCCAGAACGACAGAGTTGGCTATCTTGTACTGTTTGTACGAGTCGCCGGCTACAGCATCCAGCAGTTGGGTGATGCTGTTGTACTTCAGGCTCTCTGCCACACGCTTCATCTTCTGCAGCACATTGAGGTTGAGGCTCAGGCCGAAGAACTTGGTCAACTTTGCATCGAGGGCCTTGGTGGCATCCATATTCTTTTGCAGGCGGTGCCAGAAGTCAAGTTGTTTCTTTTCGTCGGCCGTTCCGTCAAGCACGATGAGTTTCACAAGGATGTTTTCCCACTCCAGCAGTTTCTTCTCGCCCAGGTAATTGGTGATGAAGGCGCGGCACACCATGTCTTCGCTGAACGATGTGGCGTCGATGTGTCCGCTGAGGATGGCGCTGATGCGCGAGGACATGATCTCGGCGATGTTTTTCTTCACAAAGCCGCGGAACTTCTCCGGCAGATTGTACTGCTGCATGAAGCTGGAGTAGTCGTCCTCCTTGTATTCCATGTTGGCTTTCAGCATGTCGAGCAACGGGAAGCAGAGCTGTTGTTCCTCCGTATGTGGATATACGTATTCCGGGAAGAGCAAGACCACACGCTTGTCCTTCCACTGGTTCTCGATGGCGTACTTGGCATTGAACCATGCGCCGTCGAACACCTTATATATATAGTCGTCCCCCCAGTCGGTCACGTCATCCAGTTCGTTCTGGATGATGCTCATCTTGTCGAAGATGAAGAGCACGTGCAGCTGCGGGTTGCGCTCGAAGTAGTTGTATATTCTGTCTTGTACCATTATTGCAGATCCTATTTATAGAATACGGATTGGTTTTGTTGAATACGGATTATTCTGATTATACTGATTCTGTAGTTTCAGATAAATCAGTCGAATCATGTATTCTTGTTTTGAATACGGATTTTTCCGATTATTCTGATTCTGTAGTTTTCAGATAAATCAGTTGAATCCGTATTCTTTAATATTCACAATCCGTATTTCTTTTCTTGTCTGTGGGTTTTGTGATAATTGAAGATGCGTTCGATTTTTAATTGCGGAGCACCGAAATTCACAAGCAGCCCGAGGTCTTGGTTTGTCGCTTTCAGGTAATTGACCACCTGCCCCCGATGACTGTCCGTAAGTTCAGACACCGCTTTCAGCTCTACGATGATCTTGTCGAAGCAGAAGAAATCGGCAAAGTATTCTTGATTAAGAGGAATTCCATGATAGAATATTTTCAATGGCATTTCCCTTTTGAAGGGTATGCCGGCATTCTGGAATTCTATTTCCAATGCCTCTTGGTATACCTTTTCAGCAAATCCGCTGCCCAGTTCGTTGTAGACATTCATTATGCAACCTCTTATCTTGTAGGTTTCTTCTTGATAAAGATAGTCCATACTTTAATATTTATTTGTTTGTGAATACGGATTTTTCTGATTATTCTGATTCTGCAGGTTCAGATAAATCAGTCGAATCCGTAT
>CAVINS010000107.1:0-1335 GCA_963643925.1 Bacteroidaceae bacterium | reverse complement strand
CTGATTATTCTGATTCTATAGTTTCAGATAAATCAGTCGAATCCGTATTCTCGTTCTTCCATATTCTCAATTTTCCATATTCTCGATTCTATTTTATCTTTGTCACGACATCCCCGAACTTGGCGTGGTTCGCTACCACTCCGTCGTCGAGGTCAAAGCTGATGGCTTGTTCGGCCACTACCTGCAGGCGGTCGTGGTATTCGCGGCATTCATCAAGCTGCTGCTCGAGCTGCTGCAGCTGCTTGGTCTCCTTGGTGGAGAGTTCGGCGCGGCGCATGTCGAGCTTGCCCATCTCGGCTTCCAGGTGCTCTATGAATGGCAGGAGATATTTTGCGCGGATGCGCTCTACGGTGTAGGCGTTCATACGGTGCATGTAGGCGATGACCTGGAAGGTGCCTTTCTTCGAGGCGAAGAGCCAGTAGATGGGGCGGTTCTGGTACATCTTCTTGTGGTCTTTCCAGAAGTCCTTGATGAAGTACTGCTCCAGCGTCTTGCCCAGACACTGCTCGGCGTAGTTGAGGTTACGGACAAGGTTGTCGGCGCCCATCGTCACGCGCATGAAGTCGGCGAAGCGCAGCGAGGCGTTGTCACTGAAGCCGCAGTCGGCGGCCATGAGGGACATGATGCCGTCGTCGTCTATTTCCCACTGCTCGCCGCCTACGGTGTAGGGGGCTGACTCATCGTCCGTCGGGTTGGGATGCGCAATGTGCAGACCCGGTTTGTCGAGGCGGTAGCGCCCCAGCATGCAGCCCACGGCATAGCTGATGAGTTGCTTGATAATGATATCGTTGTTCCACTTCAGTTTGTCGCCTTCCACGTTTATCTCGCCTTGCTGCAGGATGGTTATCTCGTTGAGGGGCACGTCGGGGGTTAGCTCGTCTTCGAGGCCGTAGATGCTGATGAACTGGCGGTTGAGCTCTTCCTCGTTGGCGTGGAGCTGCATGAAGCGGTCTTCCCACTCGGCCTTGTAGTTCTCCATCAGCACCTCCAGGGGCTGCATCATGTCGGGCAAGTGGAACGGACCGATGTCGTCGATGGTGGCGTCGTCCGCCATCATGCCCTGCTCCTGCATGTTGAAGAGAATACCCGTCAACTGCTGCTCCCATAGCGGATTGCGCTGGAAATCCCAACTTGTCTCGTGAGCGTCCCAGTCGAGTTTTGAGAGGGAGATGTTTTGGGATACAAGGTAGTTTATTTGCAATTTTAGACTAGGTTCGATTTTATCAATAAAAGGAATGGAAGCAATGTTTCCAACTTGAAAAGCCAAGGTAGGATTTAAAATGGATAATGTTGCTGCGCCAATCTTTGAATTGAGAAGTCCTAAAACGTAGAAGT
>CAVINS010000106.1:0-6765 GCA_963643925.1 Bacteroidaceae bacterium | reverse complement strand
GAACACCCATGGCGACAGAAACATCAGGATGAGTCCGGCACAGATGGGATATACAACCATCCGTTTGGCGTTGAACTCAAGCTGTTTCTTGTTTCTCGTGCCTATGCAAGTAACACAGATGATGAGCAATGTCATCACCTTGCTGCGGAGCATGTGTCCGTCATGGTACACGTCCATTAGTTTGATGCGGTCATGGATGTCAACGAGAATGCCGCCCCAATGATCAAGCACATTGGGGTCTAGGGCATACTCGAAGAACTCAAGTACAACTGACGCATAGATGAACGTCCGGAATATCTTATAGAGGGTCTGTAGGTCTTTGCTTTCTTCCATTTCCTGTTTCTTTTGTTACTCAGCGTTATTCAAACGTATGCTCAGAATGGGGCGAGTGGCAAGACTGCTGTGCTTGTCGGCCATCTCAAAACGTCCCGAGGATAGGCTGTAGCGCCATGCCCGGTCGGTAGCAGAACCCTCACACTCCGTGCTTGTCCAATACCAACAGCTATCATCAGATATGGGCAATAGGTCACCGTCACATTTTTCAATAGTGCTATTGACAACCAAGCGGGAGACATACAGTTTGTACATTTCAGCCACCGACGGGATAAAATATTTTGGGGATATACTCTTGGCAATAGGCGACGCTATCTGGTAATAGCGGAGTGTAGATGTATTGCTCTCACCGTCATAGCCTGTAATGCTGGCTGATGTGCCTTGTGAAACATAGGAAGTGTCAGGGTCTATGAACTCACGCGTAGAACTTTCTTTCAGACAAACGGCATATGCCTTGCCCGAGATTTCGTCAGCGTTGTCCACATAGAACACGACTGCCTCCGGAGTATTGCCCTTTGCTTTGCATTTCTCATAGCTCATCACTTCACCATTACTGCAATAGACCATGCCGGGAGTCCATGCGTGCCAAGACGCATCCTCGAAGGAATGTTCATCACAGGATGTGAAAAACGGCATTGCACACAGCAACCCGATAAAATATCGTTTGATTTTCATTGTCGTTCACTTCTATTAGTTTGAACCGGTAGGAATCTTTACGCCCAGGACGATGCCCGTGCGAAAAAGATCCTGCCCATTGATACATATATCCGACTTTACTTGCCAATAGATATGCCAACCATGGCGCAAAACATAGTTGTGCTCATAGCCAATGTTAGTCCATCCGACCACTTCCTTGGTGTCACTACCGGCACTTGCTCCTATACGCAGACAGCCATAAGTATTCTTACCGCGATAGACACATGGTTTGTAGGCGATGCCGGCTCCCCATGTGCGGTAGTTATGCCAAAAAGAATCTTTGGTGATATGTCCGGCTTCTGAATCGGTGTCGTATTTGACGTAGCCATTGACAAAATACTCCCATGCATTATGGTTCTTTGTCTCATGCTCTACGGAGAGGGTTGCATCGAAGCCACGTTCATAAAGAGCGCCAACACCGATAGAAATTCGGTTGCTGTTGCTTTGGGCATTGGCTACAAAAGCCATAGCCAACAGACAGAGAGTAAGCAATGGTTTGGTCACCTTATTATAATATATGCTCATATTCGCTCCTCCTTACGTTAGTATTCATACAACAGAGCCTTATTAAAGGAGTCGGCACTCAGCACGTCCTCGTATTCAATGCTCAGACTGATGGTTCGTCCGCTAATCTGCTTCTCGCTCAGTTCTATAGTCAGAATCTTGTCATTGGGGAATGTCAGTTTCTTGACCACAAGCACATTGCGGTAGCCATGCAGAAATGATTCCGAACTGTCCAAAATGAGTTCGGGCTTGAGCTCGATAGTCTGGACAGTTGTCGACTTTGACATCTTCTTGTCGTTGAGCTTGATGCGCAACTGGTCAATGTCGAAGCGGATGTTGGTGCGGTTCTCCACAGAGAAATCTAGGAAGAAATATTCTCCTACGCTATAAACATTGTTCAGACGCATTGTCATTCGATGCTTCTTGGAGGCCACATTACGGAACCGAGCCGGCGAAGTCCAAATCTGCCGGGCATAACGTACCATATCATCGGTGGACATACTTACTGCCGGATTGTTGTATGGTATGCGCTCGTCGAGTGCAATAGACTTGTCTGTGACGGCTTCTTCCTTATGGGAAGTGTAGATAAGCCCATACTGAGTGCGGTAGCGCTCGGTAACAATGGTGACAATGGCAAGGATGTCACCGTCACGGTTTACATCCACGCCTTCCTTCGGCTTCAGACGAATGGTATTGTTGATGGGTTGGTCGCCCACCACCTTGTCGGTAGAGATGTCGACAAAGCGGACAGGCTCACTGGCGGTAATGACAGTGGTTATGCCTTCGTTGACCGTGAGCAACGGCATGCCGTCCATTGTCTTCTGGGCATATGTTTGCAATGCCATCATGCCCATGGCAATGACGGCAAAGATTTTCTTGATAGGTTTCATATTGCTGATTTATTTGTTACGTTTCTCTTTGCTGTTGATAAGATATACCTGTGTTCCGTACTTGATCTTGACGGAGTTTTTCTTGATGTTCTTCGAGACGGCATTGGCTGCCTTTTGATAGGCATTCTGCAAAGCCTGTCTTCCCCAACTTGAAAAGTTGTTGCCGCTTGAACCGTCACTGAGCGTCATGTTCTGGCTCACGGCACTGCTAGCAATATCCTTTGTGGTTTCCCTGAAGCTGCTCTTAGGAACATACAGCCCTTCCATGCCGTCTGTATCGTAGATGCTCAGACTTACCTTTACCAGTTCGTCATCAACAAGTACGCTCTTGACGGAGCCCTTGACTCGTTGTTGACCGAATCCGCTCATGGTGCAATAGAGGTAGTTGCCCTTGGTGATGGTACGCTCGCCGATGTCAATATCATCAAGCAGGCGCAAGCGGACACGGCTGCCGTCAACGGCCTTGATGTCTTCATCGACAATGGCACGGATGAGCTTGTGCTCAGGTTCGTTGGCAGAGATGGTGTTGAAATAGTCGGACGTGACGAGATGCTTCTTGACCACCTCTTCTGCCTTGCTTTCCTCGGGAAGCTCATTGACGGCATGTTCGTTGACGGTCTTTTCTTCCTCCATTTCTCCTTCGACACTTTTCTTTTTCTTTGAAGGCGTCTGTTTGCCGGAGTTGTCGTCAGCGTCATCAGCAGGAACACCCGCATGGGCAAGACCTTCGTTCTTGGCTTCTTCGAGAGTACGGCGCAATTCTTCAAGGGTCTTTTCCTCGTCTGCAGAATTGCCCGTCGACTGCCCCGGTGTCAGGTTATTGTCCTTCTCCTGTTGAGCCTTGATGTTCTCCTGCAGTCTCTTGAGACGCTCCAACGATTTCTGGGCTTCGTCGCTTTGGGCATCCATAGCTGCAAGTTCAGCATCATTGTACTGTGAGGTGTATTCCTCTTTCTGCTCTTCGTTGTTACGGTCGATGTTCTCCACAGCCGATCCGTCCTTGATTTTGCCATAGCTGTTCAGCATGTTGCTGTACTTGTCGCCGATGCCATCTCCCTTCAGATTGGCATCTGGCAACTTGGCATTGTAATACCCGGTAGTTTCCATCTTGCTTGGCACTTCGGCTGTCTCGATGTGGAAGAACTTGATGACAAAATACCCCAAATAGAGCAAAATCGGATAGAATACCAGTGGCATATAATATTTGCCCTGACGGAAATTAATCTTTTTCAAAATGTCCATATTCTTCCGGGATTATAGTGTTATTGTTTTGTGGGGTCGTTGTCGCCGGCTTCTTCGCATGGTGGCGGTTGAGACGCAGTGCTTTCTCTTGTCGCTCAACGGCACTTGACGGCTGGTTCTTGTAGGTCACAGCCTGCGACATGCGGTAGAGGTTGAGGGCCAGACTGAACAGCACGAAGCCGAAGATGCCTGCGAGGAACATTCTTGGATGGGCAGTGGCAAATCCCTGCACCTTTGCGGCAGCTTTGTCCAACCGCATGGTCTTGGCGAATGACTTGCCGGCTTCCACCGTCTTTTCGTGTTTCTCCTTGTAGTTGGGGTCGTTCTTGTCCGGAACTTTCTCCCCGAATACGATTCTCTTTATTTCCATAGTGCTTGACTTTTATTAGTAACTTGACTTGGTACGCTGCTCTATATCCTTGTTCAGAACGGTGCGCCAATTGACGATGAGCAGACCATGAGGATTGTTCTCCGTACGGGGCACACGCTTGACGAATCCCTCCGTCACAAGCTCACGCATCAGCACCGATGTGCGGCGCTCGATACGCTGTCTGCCATAATACGTGAATGACATGTCTTTCTGGTTGAACTTGATGCTGTCACAGAAGATGGAGAATACGGCACTTGTTCCCATGATGTTGCCGTAGAATCCCTTTTCCTTCAAGGCATTGTATTGCGCCAATCCGCTCTCGTCGATGAGATACATAGCTTTCTCCATGGTGTACTTGATGTACTTGTCGTCAGGTGCAAGCGTGAAGAAGTAGTGATGGAACATCTCCACATGACTCTTGGCTTCTACATCTGTCGTTTCCTCCATCGTACTGCGGTTGACAAGGATAGGCACGTTGCCGTCCAGTACATAGATTTTCTTATGAGCATCGTCAACCATCGTGCGGGCTGTCCAGATGCTCCCGAGTGAGATGACGATACAACCCACCAGAAAAAGTGAGCAGAGTATCATCACCAACTTGATCTTGTTTTCCAAATTCTTGATTACCATACTGTATATCTTTGTTTTCTTGTTTTCCGTTATACTCCAATCATTCTGCTTGCCGACTGGCGCATGGATGTGGCGACACCCTCACCGAAGCTGCGGGTAGAGAAAGCGGTCTCACCTTCAGGTATCATCCATGCAGCAAGGTCGGGTACGAGATTCAGACACTTAAGTGCCACCACACTTGCTGCCATCAGATAACCGGCAGAGAAGAATGCGTTCTGCAGATAGTTGACCACCGTCTCACTGGATGCCGTTACTGCTGCAAGGTCATTGTACTGGATGTTTATGACTATATCAAAGAGCAGAAGCACGTAGAATCCAACGAAGTAGATCATACTTCCGTAGAAATGTACTGTAAGATAGCGGGTTATCCACTTAGCCCACGCGCCTTCCCATTTAGGCAAAAGCGAGAATGCCCATTGTATTGGTCCGAAGATGGTCAGCATGCCAAGCAGGATTTGCTGGCAGTAGATGGTTCCCCACCATCCGATACGGAAAGTAATCAGTGCTATGAGCATGATAACCTTGTCGATGAGCATCACTAGTCCGGCGGAGGTACTGGTCATCTCTGCCTTTACGATGTTTTTCTCGTCTTCGGCTGCTGCATCTGCATCCGTCACATCCTGCACACTGCTTTGCGTGAGCAAGGAAGAGACGGCATTGCTGGCAGCCTTGATGGTGGACATCGGGTCGGCGGCTTCATCGCCCAACTGATACATGAGTTGCTGCACGTCGTTCATGCGGTCTTCGACCTGCGCCGCCTCCGCTTCGTAGAGGTCGTGCGTGTAACTGCCGATGGCATTCGGGATGTAACTCAGAAAGTCAAGAGCGCACCATGTGCTGTTGCTTCCACCGATACCCGTGTCTGCAGGTGGGTACCACCAGCAGAGAATGATGCTGATGGCAAGGGGCTTGAACAGTTTCATTACATCTATGGGCTCGCGCTTCACCATCATCTTGTAAGCCATGTTGGCACACATGATGATGGCGAACAGTCCGGCCAAGGCCATGGACATTTGGACAATGTACCAAAACGGCCCCTGTCCACCAGTAAAGGTGGCATCGGTCAGGAATTCGTTGGTGCGGAAGATCACGTCATCAATCTCTTCTTCGAGTAGGTTGATACCGAAATCTACCGCTGTGCTGTCATTAGTCATATTGCTTGTCTTTATTGTTTGTTCTTTGTTCCTTTACTGCCCGTCTCATTGGCGGAGCCGCGCCAACGGTTGTAGGCGGCGGTTGCATTTTCACCGACACGGTGCTTGAAGTTTGCCATTGTCGCAATGATCTTGTCCGATTGATTCTTGAATGACAAGTAAGTGATACGTGTCAACAGATAATCATTTGATGCCGTAATCTCGTCAAGGATGGCGAGATACTGCTTCTGTCGCTCACTGTTGGGCATATAGGCTTTCTTGGTGACACTGATGGCAAAGTCATACGTCTTTGCAAGATTCTCCCATTCGTTTATCTCATCGAGCTTGGTCTTGCCGTTCAGCGCTCCGATATTCGACTTGAATGCCATCAACTTGTTTTGTATCTTGTCACCTTCCGTGAGCCATGCCATGTCCACCTGCCGGTCGGCAATGTTGGCGGCTTCCACTTTGGCACGGCTTTCCAAGTCGGTCTTGATGCTGTCAGCATAGTCAACCTGAGGGAGTGAAGCCGTATTGGCGGCGATGCGGAGCGTGTTCTTGACGGATGTGGCAGCCTTTGCTCCCTTCTTGTAACTGTTGTGGGTTACGGTGTAGTAGACTTCCGGCGTGAGATTGCCGGAGCCCAGTTCCATTACCTCTATCTGGTTCATCTTCGAGTCGTCATGGTTGTAGGTCATGGACTGGCCGTGGGCATGAAGACTGAAGAAGGATGCCAAAAGCGTATATATAATGATGTGTCGTCTCATTTGCTTTTTATTTATATCGTTGTCATGTATTCTGTCAATATCCAAGTCGCCCGGCTTCCATCCATCGTCCGATGGCATCGTCGGCCACTTGCTTGATGGTCTTGGAACGGTAGACTTCCGCTTTCCAATAACTCGTGCGTGCCTGTATGAACTTCCAAGTCTGGTAATAGGCGGTGTTCACAATGTCCTTGATACGATCG
>CAVINS010000105.1:0-6790 GCA_963643925.1 Bacteroidaceae bacterium | reverse complement strand
CACGCACCTAAATTTAACTCCATAAGAATATGAAAAAGAAGATTTTGATGATGTGCATGGTCGGTTTGGCATCCGTCCTCTACTTGATGCTGCCCGCTATGGCCCAACAGACCAAGGGTTACACCAATCCGATTATCCCTGGATTTCACCCTGACCCAAGCGTATGTATGGTCGACAGCGATTTCTATCTAGTCACCTCATCGTTTGGTTACTTTCCAGGTGTGCCCATTTTCCATAGCCGGGATTTGATACATTGGGAGCAGATTGGCAATGTCCTGGACCGCGAGTCTCAGGTGTGGTTGAAGTTTGCCAACACCTCGCTCGGCATCTATGCACCGACTATCCGTTACAATGATGGTATCTACTATATGATTACAACCAACGTTTCCCGGCAGGCTTTCGGCAAACGTTATGGCATTGATCCGCGCGGCAATTTCTTTTGTACTGCCACCGACCCTGCAGGACCCTGGAGCGACCCAATTTGGCTTGACCAGGGAGGTATCGACCCCTCGCTTTACTTTGAGGACGGACGTTGTTATTTCTGCAGCAATCCTGACAACCAAATCATGCTATGCGAGATAGATCCGAAGACGGGGCAACAACTTACACCTAGTGTAGCTATCAGCAACGGCTCGGGTGGCCGTTACCCCGAAGCTCCACACATCTATAAGAAAGACGGATGGTACTATCTCCTTCTGGCAGAAGGCGGCACGGAAGAAGCGCACAAGCTCACCATCTTCAGGAGCAAATCCATCTATGGACCATACGATGCCAACCCTGCCAATCCTATCCTCACACATTGTAATGTATGGCAACAGTCCAATCCTATCCACGGCACTGGCCATGGAGACATCGTCCAGGCCTACGATGGCAGCTGGTGGTTGGTCGGGCTGGCCTATCGTCCGCAGGGCAACAAAGGCGGAACACACCATCTGCTCGGACGCGAGACATTCCTTTCTCCGGTTTCTTGGCCAAAGGACGGATGGCCAGTCGTCAACGGCGATGGCTCATTCCGGATTGATAACCCCGACACACCTACCCTACCGCAAGTAGAGATGCCGCAACCAGCCTCTCGCCGTGACCTCAGCAAACCGCTCGGATATGAATTCTGCTGGCTTTGCAATCCCGTGACGGACAACTACAAGACCACATCCAAAGGACTTGTCATCAGGGCCTCAACAGACCTTTTGGACGATGACGGAAGCAAACAGCCCAGTTTTGTCGGATTGCGCCAACAACTGATAAGCGGCACTGCTGAGACCGAAGTCATTTTGCAAGGAGCAAAATCTGGTGATGTTGCCGGACTAACGGCCTATATGTGTAGTTCGGGTCATTATGATGCCGTCGTACGTCAGAAGGACGATGGCTCGCAAGAGGTGGCTCTGCGCTATACGGTCGGCAATATCAAAGGTCAGGTGACGAACGTTCCGCTTTCGGGCAAAGCCAAGAAAGTATTGCTACGCTGCACATCCTCGCCCGACTATTATGCTTTCGCTTATAGTACAGATAGCGGAAAACAATGGCTAGACCTTGGCCGTCTTGAGACACGTCTCATCAGCACAGAGACGCAAGGCGGATTTACCGGCTTGTATTTCGGCCTATTTGCCGAGGGCAGCAGCGGTGTAGCCACCTTCTCTTGGCTGGAGATCAAATAAGAACAGCGGAAATCTGAATGTCAGCTGTCAATCCGAGTGTCTTGGCTTCCGTTGTCCATGAAGGTTGGCGGCTGACAAAGTATTAATCACATTGCGCATTACCTCAGTCTCATTCCACCCTGCAACCAATCGCGTTCCGCCTCTCAATCAGCCTCATTCCGCACTGCAATTAGTCGCATTTTGTGTTGAGATTGGTCTTATCCTATGTTCAAAGCCTTTGAACATACATTCAAAGCTTTTGAACCTGTATTCAGAGCCTTTGAACTCAGGTTCATAGCCACAAATTTATGAAATAATTTGATTGTGTGCAAGAAATCAGTCATATTTATTGCAAAACGAGGCTATATTCTTACACAATCAAGAATAGTTGTCTCCGAGAGAGAGTCTATACTCCGATACTATCTCGAGAATGGGAAGACCACGAAGTCTCAGACATGAACGAATTCTATTACTCGTCGATTTTTTTTGTTTGTACAAGGACAAAGATAAACTTTTTAGGCTGATACTTACAAGATGTGTCAGCCTATTTCTTTATTTTTTTAGAGTTTTACCGGACAGCAATAATTCGAATGCTTACAATATGAAAAATTGTAAACTTTCTCCGCATTTGTCGTAAAAGCGCATTGGGAAGATTGCCATATCTTTGCAGCGCAAACACGTCAAAACGAATTACGAAGAAACTGATGGTGTTTATTGGCTCAGTTCCTGCTATAATCTGGACAGATAAGATTTACAATCTAAATGGAGCAAGAGTCAGATTGAAAGGAAATACATCCTCTGACAGCTATATCGTGTATGAGAAAAAGTTAAACTAATAGCGAAAATATGAAACGAACTTTAATTTTAGGCATAGCATTGATTGCTTGTGTGGCAGCAATGTTTGCATTCTGTAAATCAAACGAACTGAAAGAAATGGAAAACGTAAAGAACAACAAGACAGAGAAGATTCTCTTCATCAACGGTAGTCCGAACAAGGATGGCAACACTGCTGCACTTGCAAAAGCGCTGCTTGAAGGGCGTGACTATGAGACACTTATGCTCACCGACTACCGCATCAATTTCTATGGACAGACGCTTGAGGGTGACCAGTTTGATGAAGTTGTAAAAAAGATGCGAGAAGCTGATGTCGTTGTGATGGGTTCGCCAGTCTACTGGCACAATATCTGCGCCTCCGTCCGCACGTTCATCGAGCGCTTCTATGGTACGATAGAGCCAAACTCATTCAGTGGCAAAAAGTTCTTCTTCCTATATCAAGGGGCAGCTCCCACGAAGATGATGATTGACGACGGAGAATACACCATGAGCAGGTTTGCTGGCATGTACGGCTTCATCTACGAGGGCATGGCGACGAACAAGAAAGAGGCAAAAGCTTTTGGAGAGAAACTAAAATAATAATAGAACTAGCCAATGCAGAGGAATCCGATAACAATGGCCGTTCTTGCATTGGACAAACGACAAAAACGTATGAGAAAGTTATTCACAGTATTGTCAGTATTATTCGCATTTATGATGACAACAGCAAACGCAACAGAGAAATTAGTAAACGGCATCCCTTACGTACAACTCAACAACGGCGAGTGGATGCCAAGGTTTGGAATAGGCACTTACAATGTGCCGGGCGACAGTACAGCTTGTGATGCCGTGAGTTATGCTCTGAAGTGCGGCTACCGGCATATTGACACCGCCCATGCCTATCGTGTGGAGCGCGGTGTGGGCAAGGCTGTCAAGGAGAGCGGCATACCACGCAGCGAAATCTGGATTACGAGCAAGCTTTGGCCAAGCGAATACGGTGAGGGCAAGACGATGGAAGCCATCGACAAGATGCTTGATCGCTTGCAGGTGGACTACATCGACCTTCTCTATGTACACCAGCCTATGGGCGATTTCCGTGGTGCATGGAAGGATATGGAGAAAGCAGTGAAACAGGGCAAGGTGCGCTCGCTCGGCATCAGCAACTTCGATGCTGCCGACTCGCTCTTCCACGCCATTGTTGACAGCGCAGAGATAAAGCCTGCCGTGATGCAGATAGAACTTCATCCCTATGCCCAGCGCAAGTATTGGCAGGACATGGTGAAGAAATATGGCATACAGATGGAGTGTTGGTTCCCTTTAGGTGGAGAGATGTCAAACGGTGCATTGTTCAAAGACCCGACGATACAGGCCATTGCCAAGGCTCACGGCAAGACTCCGGCACAGGTGATTATCCGTTGGCACATACAGGAGGGCTTCTCAGTAATCCCCGGTGCCACACGCCATGACTACATCAAGGAGAACATCAGCGTGTTCGATTTTTCGCTTTCCGACGATGAGATGGCGCAGATGCGCAGTCTGAACAAGGAGGAACGTTTCTTCAAGATGGACTATAAGGAGGCTGAGCAGTTTATGCTTAACTGGAAGATGGACGACTAAAGGCAACACATTATGAAAAAGACATTCTTACTTCTTCTTGCAGCAATAGCTATGTTTGCATTTTCTGCCTGCTCTGATGACGATTCCGACGGAACTGTCGTAGAAAACACTGAAACGCCAGCCAACCCGGAAATACCCGCCGACAGCAGCAAGATACTCGTGGCTTACTTCAGTTGGAGCGGAAATACAGAGACCATTGCCAAGCATATTGCTGAACTTACTGGTGGCACGCTCTATGAAATAGAACCTAAAACGCCTTACACCAGCGATTATCAGACATTGGCTTACACCATTGCCCGCAACGAACTTGACACTGATGCGCGTCCGGTCTTGAAGGATTCCACAGCCAACTTCTCTGGCTACGACTACGTATTCATCGGTTGCCCCGTATGGTGGGGAACCGCTCCGATGATCATATCGACATTCTGCGAGACTTACAATTTCTCAGACAAGACCATCATACCATTCTGCACATACGCTTCAACAGGACGTGAGGCAACCATCCAGAAGATCAACTCGCTCACGCCAAATTCCACCCACCTCTCCGGATTTGGAGTAAGCGGCAGCAGCACAAGCGGTGTGGAGAGTTGGTTGAAAGGTATAAATATGATAAAGTAAAGTGATGGGGAAACGGATGAGAGCAAACTATATGATACGATTCTGCATAATTTCTCTGTTGATGACAACATTCACAGCATGCCGTTCCGAAAGTGACAGTGTTACGGAACACAAACAGCCGTCTGTCCCGGAGGCAAAGAATGATTCTGCGCAAGACAACAAGGGAGAGATTGTATATTCACGCACAAGCCGCATTCGCGATGTAATGGCAGACAGCGCATTTGCCGGTTATGGCCACCTATTGTTTCCCGTACAGAGCAATTATTGGAGCGGAACAACTCTTGAAGATTTGCGACTCACCTATTATAATAATATAGACCCAGACAAGACGGTGGAGATTGTCAACTATCTTCACAATAAAGCTGCAGGCGGCAAGACCGTATTCTACGATATTTATTCAGACGACGAGAAGGCCGCTGACCCACGGAAGCAAGACACAGGATTGTTCTTCTTCCGTGGCAACAGCGGAGCACGTTTTGCCGTTTGCAACGCTGGTGGAGCATTCGCCTTCGTCGGGGCTATGCATGATAGTTTTCCCCATGCATTGGAACTATCGAAGAAAGGCTACAATGCCTTTGCTCTCATCTATCGCCCCGGAGCGCAGACTGCCTGCGAAGATTTGGCGCGTGCCATAAGTTTCATCTTCGCCCATAAGAACGAACTGGGAGTAAGCACCGACTGCTACTCGTTGTGGGGCGGTTCGGCGGGCGGACGCATGGCAGCATGGGTGAGTGCTTATGGCACTGCTGCTTTCGGTGGCGACAATTTGCCAAAGGCTGGTGCGGCCATCATACAATATACTGGACTGAGTGATTATTCTCGCGATGACGTATCTACCTATGCATGTGTGGGCAGCAGTGACGGCATAGCGTCGTGGCGCACGATGAAGGCACGACTGGACGGCATGGCATCTCTCGGCATTCCGACAGAGTTTCATGTCTATGAAGGGTTGGCGCATGGTTTCGGACTCGGCACAGGAACTGTGGCAGAAGGATGGATAGATGATGCCGTGAAGTTTTGGGAAAATCAAACGGAATAACTTTCTTGACATTTATACAGATGAGAAGATTTACAACAATGATAATGCTTCTGATAGCAGCTTGTCATATGATAGCCTGTTCGAGCCATCAAGAAGAATTCAAGGACGACAATCCTATGGGCAACGAACGACCGGCTGACAGCACTTTATACAATCCCGACGAAGCCGTAGGTCCTACCGCCACAGACAAGGCGCCGATGGAAGGTATGGTAAACCTATGGACTAAAGACAACATCCCTTCTACTACAAAGAATGCATCCAACTCTGACGGGGCAGACTTCGTCCCAAACATGGAGGTTTTTACTGTCGACTCTACTGCGACTCCTAAGGGCGCCATAATGATATGTCCTGGCGGAGCCTTCATCTTCCGCAGCGTACAGAACGAAGGATACGACGTGGCCAATATGCTCACACGATTGGGGTATCAGTGCTTTGTAGTAAACTACCGCATACAGCCCTACACTATGCAAGAGAGTGCCACCGACCTTCAGCGTGCCATACGCTATGTGCGTGCCCACGCCGCTGACTATCGCATCAATCCGGCAAACATTGCCTTGGTGGGTTTCTCTGCTGGCGGCATTCTCAACGGCGAGGTGCTGCTCAACTGGCGCGACCTAAAGAATGCCTCTTCACTCGACAGCACTTATCAACCCGACGAACTCGACAATGTGCCAGTATCGGCTTGTGCGGTGGGTATGATCTATTCTTTCTATGGCCGCTTGAGTGTATCGATGAACAATGTGGAAACACTGCGTGCCGCCAATCTTCCGCCAGCATTCTATTGCTGGGGAACACGCGACGGCTTTGCCTCGCAGTTCACGCAAAACTCCAACGCTGTGCGCGAGGCAGGATGCCAAGTGGAAACGCACATCCTACAGAACTATCCACACGGATATGGCACAGGAGGCACGAATGCTGTGTGGGGAAATGATTTTGACGCATTCCTCACTCCAATCATGGCAAACAACAAATAACCAATATAAAGGAAATGAAACTAAGAACATTAGGAAAGCATGGACTACGAGTCTCGCCAATTGGCCTCGGTTGCATGGGCATGAGTCATGCATAC
>CAVINS010000104.1:0-6803 GCA_963643925.1 Bacteroidaceae bacterium | reverse complement strand
GGCGTTAGCCTATCTGTGCTAATCCGTGTAATCCGTGGGAGAAATCAGATGTTACTCCATGCCGCCGCCGAGGTCGTCACCATCATTGCTGGTGTCAGAGCCTGTGCTTGAGCCGCCGCCAGATGGAGTGGTTGGATTTGTGTCGTCCTCAGCGCCGGAGGCAGATGATGCAGCGCTCTTGAGAGCCGCGAGGTCGACGCTGTCGGCACCGGCCTTTACTGCCTTGAGGGCAGCAGCCTGAACCTTACGGGAGGTCACGGGGTTGAACTCCGCACGGCTCACGATGTTCTCGAAGTCCTCGCCCGGAGTGAACACGATGTTCACAGCCTTAATGTTCGCTTCAGAGAACTCCTTGAGAGTCGCCGCGCCCTCCGTCTTCAGCGAGATGAAGAAGTCGCCCAACTCGCCGAGCTTGATCTTGTTGCCGTTGAGGAGCTGCTCCACCAGACACTCGCACATGTCGGTGATTACACCCTTCACAGTGCCGCGGCTGTACACGCCGTTGTGGTCGGCGATGTGCTTGGAGAACTTCTCCAGCGACCACACTTCACGCACTTGGTTCACGCCGTAAGCCTTAGGTTCCGCATTGCGGTCGTTAGGGTTGGCCAGAAGATAAACACTGTAGTCTATCATTGTTTGTTGCCCGTCGTCGGTACGGGGCTTGGTATTTATCCGGCGGCACACCTTTTATATATAGGTGCCTACAGAGACGTGCCGGACCCGACAGAAGTGAAACATAAATTTTTATACAACGATACTCGAATGAATACGGATAAATCATTGTCTGTCTCTGTTTGACGGTGCAATGATGGTGCAAATGAGAGCAGAGTCAAGCTTGCTTGAACTATGCCGAGTGCAGCCCATCTTCGCATTGCTGATGCAAAGTTACGAAGGGTGGCCATCTGACTTTTGTACTCTATAGGATGCAAAAAACGGCAAGAATTTAACTTTTGATAACACTGTTGCTCGTAACGTTAGTTTACTGGGATAGTAATTCTACGTTACAGCGATGAACCAGTTATCCGAAAGCAAAGAAGTGCCGCAGTGGCTTCTCAGAGCCTCCCAAGCGGTGGCTCGCTTCATGGAGGAGAACAGCATCCGCTCGCTTTCCAGCTTGTCGACGGAAACTGGTTTGAACTACCGCACACTCAGGAAACTCGACCCCAAGCACATCGATCTTACCATTTCCTTCGAAGCTGTGGTGAACATCTTTGCCCAACTCGGCTATTATATAAAGGAGAACGACGGTACGGCGATTGGCGAGGAGGACGACTACGAGGGACTTGACACGGAGTTGATGAACATCACCATGCTTTACTATGGCAAGAAGAAAGTGGCGTAGGCTTCCGTCTCCCACGATATTTGTACAGCGCACACACTACAGACCTTGATTACCTCAGGAGGGGCAGCCTTCCGGACTGCCCCCGCCCGAGGGTTTTCAACGCGGTGCACCTCAAACCGTAACGCGGTGCACCTCATCAGCCAACGCGGTGCACCTCATCGACCAACGCGGTGCACCTCATCGACCAACGCGGTGCACCTCGATAGAGTGATATACGTGTTCGTAAAATGTCGCCCAACATATAAAAAATATTACTTATGCGACTGAAATCATTTTCAATAAAGAACTTCCGTGGATACCGCAACGAGGTGTCCGTCGATATGGAAAACCTTACCGTGTTCGTCGGGCACAACGACATTGGTAAGTCAACGATATTGGAGGCACTCGACATCTTCTTCAACGACGATAAGGCGGTCAACAAATTGGAGATGGCTGACATCAACAAGGATGCTCGTGCTGAAGACGACATGGAAACCGTGTTTACGGCAGTGTTCGACAACCTGCCCGACAACATCATCATCGACGAGACCGTGCGCACCACGCTGAAGGACGAGTATCTTCTCGATAATGAAGGATGCCTTACTGTTGTAAAAAGGTACACGTCTGCAGGCAAACCGAAGATATACGTCAAAGCCAATCATCCGAACAATCCGGAATGCTGTGACTTGCTGTTGCTGAAGATGACGGACTTGAAGAAGAGGCTCAAGGACTTCGATTGCGAGGACAAAACGAAAAAATCACTGGTTAGAAAAGCCATTTGGAATCATTATTTCAACAACTTGCAGTTGACGGAACGTGAGATAGATACCGCAGGCGATGGGCTGAAGGATATTTGGCAGAAGCTGGAGCATTATATGCCAATCTACTCGCTGTTTCAGTCCGACCGAAGCAATAGCGACAAGGACAAGGAGGCGCAAGACCCACTGAAGGTGGCACTGAAGGAGATATTCGCAGATGAGGCAATAGTCAAGAAACTCACAGAGGTGTCGGAAGAGGTGAGAACGAAACTACAGACTGTCACGACAGCCACGTTGGAAAAAATCACCGAAATGAATCCTGACATTGCCAAGTCCCTCAGTCCAAGTATTCCATCCGTGGAGTCGTTGAAATGGGCTGAAGTGTTCAAAAGTGTGTCCATCACAAGCGATGACGACATATCCATCAACAAGCGCGGCAGCGGCGTGAAAAGGCTGATACTCCTCAATTTCTTCCGAGCAAGGGCAGAGCGTCTGATGAAGGAGACCAACCATACGGATGTCATCTATGCCATCGAGGAGCCGGAAACGTCGCAGCACATTCTTCACCAGCGTATGTTGATAGACTCTTTCCGCAATATTGCTTCGAAGGATCATGCACAAGTAGTGCTGACCACCCACAGCTCCAGTGTAGTGAAGATGATGGACTTCAGCAACCTGCGGCTGATAGAGGAGAATGCCGACGGGACAAAGAGTATTAACCGCATAACGCAGCCGTCATGCCTTGCCTATCCGTCGCTGAACGAAATCAACTTTTCCGCCTTTGGCGAATATTCAGAGGAATACCACGACGAACTGTATGGTTATCTGCAGACGATAGCAATCGATGAAGACCAGGACAACAGTGGAGCCAAGAACTTCGACAATTGGCTCGAAAAAAAAGATTGCGAGAAATCCAAGACTTGGATAAGAATAAAGAAAGACGGTACGAAGAGCTCTGAGTCTGCCACGCTCCAGACCTATATCCGCAACAAGGTTCATCATCCAGAGAATCCTCACAATGCTATTTACACCTCAGACGAGCTACGCGATTCAATAATCCAAATGAGGAACATCGTGATAATCCAGAACTCTCAACTCGAAAAACTCTAATAAAAGATGATAATACGAAGTAAAGCGCCGCTGCGCCTCGGACTGGCAGGCGGCGGTTCGGACGTGTCGCCCTACAGCGACATCTACGGTGGACTGATACTCAATGCCACCATCAACCTCTATGCCTATTGCACGATAGAGGAGACCTCGGACGGACTTATCTCCATCAATGCCTTCGACGCCCACTGCCAGAAGAACTATCCGATGGCGGAACGACTGGAGATAGACGGCGAGGCCAGCCTCGTTAAGGGCGTGTATAACCGCGTGGTCCGTGACTTCGGCACGGGCGCGAGGTCGTTCAAGATCACGACCTACAACGATGCGCCTGCGGGCTCAGGACTGGGCACGTCGTCAACGATGGTGGTGTGTATTCTCAAATGCTTCGTGGAGTGGCTCGGTCTGCCCCTTGGCGACTACGAGATATCACGCCTCGCCTATGAGATAGAGCGCAAGGACCTTGGTCTCTCTGGCGGAAAGCAGGACCAGTATGCGGCTGCCTTCGGCGGCTTCAACTACATGGAGTTCCTGCAGAATGACATCGTCATCGTCAATCCGCTCAAAATCAAACGATGGATTATCGACGAACTTGAAGCGAGCATGCTTCTCTACTTCACAGGCAAGAGCCGCAGCAGCGCAGCTATCATCGAAGAGCAGAAGGCAAATACCTCAAAAGGTGAGAACGATGCTGTGGAGGCAATGCACAAGATAAAGCAAAGTGCCAAGGATATGAAGCTCGCTATACTCAAGGGCGACATCAACGGCTTTGCCGACATCCTGCGTGAGGGTTGGGAGAACAAGAAGAAGATGGCGAACAACATCACCAACCCCATTATCCAGGAGGCAATGGATGTGGCCATGGCAGCTGGTGCCAAGGCGGGCAAGGTGAGCGGTGCCGGCGGCGGAGGTTTCATCATGTTCGTTGTGGAACCGACGCGTAAGAAAGAAGTTGAAGAGGCGTTGAAGAAGCTCAACGGCTTTGTGATGCCGTTCCAGTTCTCTGACGGCGGTGCGCATGGCTGGAAGATATATCCGACAGACAATATTACATCATTGAATAACGTGCAATACAAATAATAATCCATGAACAAACATATCGACACTTTGGTGCAGCGTTATCCTCAGTTGGATAGCTGCAAAGAAGATATTCTGAAGGCGTACCAGATACTTGAAGAGGCTTATTCCGCAGGCAGGAAACTGCTCGTTGCTGGCAACGGTGGTTCTGCCTCAGACTCCGAACATATCGTAGGTGAGCTGATGAAGGAGTTCAAGCTGAAGCGCAAGATATATGCGGCTCAGATAGACCGCCTGATGCAGATCGACCCAGAGATGGGTACAGTACTTGCCGAACACCTGCAGGGTGCCCTCCCTGCAATATCACTGGTAGGAGAGCCCTCCCTGACCACAGCCTTTATGAACGATGCCGTGCCTGTGCTTATTTTCGCCCAACAAGTGAACGGACTGGGCTGTGCCGGCGATGTGTTCCTCGGCATCTCTACCTCAGGCAACAGCAAGAACGTGCTCTATGCGGCAGTGGCAGCCAAGTCAAAAGGACTCAAGGTTATTGGGTTGACAGGACAGAAAGAGAACCAACTCGAAAAGTATGCCGATGTCTGCATCCATGTGCCGGAGACGGAGACATATAAGATTCAGGAACTCCACCTCCCTGTTTATCATTGCTTGTGCTTAATGTTGGAAGAAAAGTTCTTTGGCAATTGATAAACTCACACTAATCACACTAATCGCACGGATTTAATATTCATTCGAGTTATTCGAGAGATTCGTGTTCAAAAAATATTCTGTATGAAAGTAGTAATAATGGCAGGCGGCAAGGGCACTCGTATTGCTTCAGTGAGAAGCGATGTGCCCAAGCCCATGATAGAAATATGTGGCAAGCCCATACTGGAGCACCAGATAGACAACCTGAAGGCTTGTGGACTGACCGATATCATCCTAGTCATCGGATATCTCGGTGACAAGATACAGGAATACTTCGGTGACGGCAGCAAATTCGGAGTGAATATAGAATACTTCGTTGAAGACCATCCACTCGGTACAGCTGGGGCGCTTTTCAAGATGCCGCAGTTGACAGAGGACTTCCTGTTGCTTTGTGGTGATGTCATCATCGACGTGGACTTCAACCGCTTCATTGCGTTTCATAAAGAGCATAAGGCGTGGGCAAGTTTGGTGGCTCATCCTAACGGACATCCTTACGACAGTTCGCTGCTCGTGACGGAGATAGAAGGACCGAAAGAGCCGGGCGGTATGCCTGAGGATACACACCGCGTTATCCGTTGGATGGCCAAAGAGGACGAGCGGACATACTACAAGAATCGTGTGAATGCCGGCATTGAAATTATCTCGCCCGAACTTCTGAAGGAGACAATGCAGAATTTCGTGCCACGTCATCCCGAGACTCCCGACAAGATAGACCTCGACCGTGATGTGCTGAAACCAAACATACCGAGCGGACGCATCTTTGCTTATGACACCCCAGAGTATATCAAGGACATGGGAACTCCTGACCGTTATTACGAGACAGAGAAGGACATAGAGACCGGCAAGGTGCATGCCCGCAACTTGATGAACAAGCAGAAGGCTATCTTCCTTGACCGTGATGGTACGATAAACGTAACAACAGGTTTCCTTACCTCAGCCGATCAGTTCGAACTCATTGAGGGAGCAGCAGAGGCAATCAAGGCTATCAATAAGAGCGGTTATCTTGCTATTGTTGTAACAAACCAACCCGTAATTGCCCGTGGCGAGTGTACCTTCGAAGAGTTGCAGCGCATCCACGACAAGATGGAGACGGAACTGGGCAAGGCTGGTGCTTTCGTCGATGCCATCTATGTTTGCCCTCACCACACCGACAAGGGCTTTGAGGGCGAACGGCCCGAATACAAGTGCAACTGCGGCTGTCGCAAACCCAAACCTGGATTGCTTCTGCAAGCAGCCAAGGACTTCAACATCGACCTGTCGGAGTCGTATATGATTGGAGATAGTCACCGCGACACGGAGGCAGGCAACAATGCCGGAGTGAAGCAGAGCATACTCATTGAGGAGAACAAAGCAAATGAATTGTTGGACGCTATAAAGCAAATTGTAGGATGAAGAAGATACTGTGGATAACCGAATCATGGTCACTGGACACGGATAAGGGCATCGTACCGTATCTGAAGAAGACGAGCGGCTATGATATCAAATGGCTGGTAATCGGGAAAAGTGATGTGCCACAGAGCGAGGAGTATGAGTTCATACGCCAGCCCTATCCACTACGCAATCCGAGGATGGTCTCGTTCTATAGGACGATATTCAAGAGTTACGGCATCAAGGACTACGACCTGATATACTCTTCCGTACATGGCTTTCCCTTCTACTATCCCTCATTGTTTCTCTCGAAGCGAGCCGACCAGAAGGTCATCCACGCCGCACATAACGTGAATCCCTATCCCGTGTGGACATTGGGTCTGCGGATAACCGTAAAGACGGAGTTCTTCCTCAACAGTTATTTCCAGATGTTCTCCAAGCATACGGCGCAGTGGTTCGAGGCGCACTATCCCGACAAGTCGTTCTTCTATGCCCCAATGGTGGTGAAGGACTTCGGTGAGGTGCAGACA
>CAVINS010000103.1:5645-6824 GCA_963643925.1 Bacteroidaceae bacterium | reverse complement strand
GACCAAGGCTACTACACTCCTTCAGTGATAGAATCGTTGCCGGCCAACAATGTCATGGTGTATGCAGGAAAGCAAGACAAGAAGTTGGCGGAGGAAGTACTGAAAGCCAAGGCTACAAAGAAATTCGGACGCAACGGACAAACGTATTCCGTACCAGCAGAATGCTCGTGGGAGGAATATGCTAATGCCATTGCCGCCTTCTTGACATATGCCAAAGAAAATGGCAACCTGCGTTTTGTAGTACGGCAGTCAGTCTATGACGGAAAAGAACTTATCCAAGTTGCAGAACTCTTCGATGATGCGTATGAGCAGGACAATATCATTCTGCCCTACGAACTTTATCAGGCCGTTGACGAGCACGTGAACAGGAACATCAAGATTGACCCAGTGGCAAAATACAAGTTTGGCGGTGTCATCAACTTCTCTTATGTGGTAAATGCTCTCAAGGTATCAACCGACCCGAAAGAGAATGAACGGCTTCAGGAGAAAGTGACGAAATACAACCTTGAGCATGCCAAGCAAATGCTGCTCCCACTGTGCAAACGATACAATACAGGCATGTCCATTCACCCAAATGCCGGTCTCTACATCGGTGAGGACGACCAGTTCTACGATGAAGGCAGTTTTGAGGTGCGCATCATCGGTGTGAAGAGCAATCAACTGAAAAGAATAGCCGAAGACATCTGCTCCATGTTTATTCAGGAGTCGGTACTCGTAAGGGACGAAGTGCAGAAAAGCATCTACTTCCTCTATGCTCCTGTGCTGAATGTGAAAGAGCATCCAGCGTTAGCAGACGAGAAATAGAAGGCCCCACAAAGCAAGGAAAAGTCTTGAATATCCAAATGTTCTATAATGGCAAACAGACTATCAATTCGGCCCAGATAAACGAATGGTATTCGGGCGAGTAAACGAAAGCCGCCCGGCCTTTGGCTTGACGCTTAGGGTCGGGCGGCTTTCATTTTGTAACTGCGGTATTGGATTGTATAGGCTTAATCCCTTTCCGCATGCAAGACAGCAACTCTCTTCTTCTTCAACATAGAGGATGCCAACATTGGGAGATAGGCGAATGGAAGGTCTCTCTTTCAGACCTTCCCCTTTTAATTGTCGTTTGCTTGTTTGCCGTCTAAAGGCTTGACGACAACATTTTTAAGAGTTACGATATAGCCCCAAAAAGTCCGT
>CAVINS010000103.1:4776-5532 GCA_963643925.1 Bacteroidaceae bacterium | reverse complement strand
AAGTCCGTTCGGTAGTCTCATCATCTTTGAAATTCGATTCCCATCCATTCGCCTTGGAGATTTCCTCGCGTATTATTGGAGCTGCTTCATAACGGGTGACTCTTTTTCCTTTTGGAAATTCACTGCGTTCTGCCACAATCTTATCAACAGTTCCGCTAATGGTATAAGTGGCGAAGCCATGATGTTCTTCTTGAAAGTCAAGCACGATACCATGGGCATTCTTGAAATCTGTTGGCATACTGCATGTCCACTCAATCTTTTCGCCAATTTCAAATGGATCTCCGCAGCACTGAATCTGCCAAGATTCATAATAAATGGCACACTCTTCATAGTGGGTTTCCTCCTTGATTTCCAGTTTTTCAATGTGACTGGAAAGGCATTCTATCTCTTTCGTCAAATTGGTCCAACAAAAATCATCTTTCCATTCAAGCTGTAGTTCGCCTGTGAGTCGAAGTAATTGGGCCAAAGGAAAATCTGCTTGTCCTAACCACGAAGCGCGATACCCCACTAGTCCGAAAGCATTCAATACGCGGAACCCTTCAGAGACAACGGCCTGACGAAACATTTCAAAAGGAACGGCCTCGTGCCATTCCTTCAACAATACTTTGTCATCATCACATTCTTTCATGTCGAAATGAACCATTCTGTCTTTATCCAACCGCAGTTCCAGTTGTAACGTCCCTGGCTCTTTTTCCCACGTGATATATTTTTTTTCCTCGTCTTCATCCTCGTCTTCATATTTTGTCACATATAAAG
>CAVINS010000103.1:0-4739 GCA_963643925.1 Bacteroidaceae bacterium | reverse complement strand
ATGCGTTTATCAAGGAGCCTAGAGGTTCCAGACCTAAGTAGCCAGCGGTGCAAACGATTACTTGATCATTTATAAATAATTGGATTCCAGTCCAACCATACGCAATCTCTTGGATATGTATTCTAAATTGGCTCATATAAAACTACATTTTTTAACAGCAAAAGTATATTTTCTGTATTCTTCTTTTTCGTCTCATATTCCTCATATACAGATATATCATTGGGATGAATGACGAAAAGCCCAGCCGTAACAACCTATTCCATCACCTCCACACGGCATCCTTCGGGGGCGACCACCTTGGGCTTTTCGCCCCGTTTCAGCATCACTTCTATGATGCCCTCCTTGACGGGGATACGGGCCTTGGCCCACTCCATGCCCAACAGATGGGGGCGGAGGGCATAGCCCTGGTCCGACTGGCGGAAGCCGATGATGCCTTTGAGTACGAACACCACGGGCGGAACTCCGTTGGCCCCATGGCAAAGGCTCAGTCCGTAGGGACGGTTATAGAACTCCAGCTGCTTGGCGCGCGACGACTCCACGCTGAAGTTCTCGGGATAGCGCGTACCTCCCTGCTCAATCCAGCGGAACCATACGCGCTTCAGGAAACCATACAGCGCCTCCGTGCATCCAGCCTTTTCGTAGGCCAAGGCAGAATAGCCGTTTTCATAGCTCACATCGGTGAAGTAGCCAGGCAGGGAGGGCAGCGTCGTGGTGAACAGCTCCGTGAGATAACGCTCGGGGAAGAGGTCGGTGAGCACCGCCCAGTACTGCGTATGGTGGGATATTCTCAGGTCCTTGTTCCCGTGGGTGTCGTAACCGTTGATGAAAGCGTGCCGCTGCTCGTCCCAGAAATGACTGACGATCGATTTCCTCAACTGCTCGGCCCGCTCGCCGTAGACCGTGGCAAGACTGTCGTTTTTCCATTGGCGCTCCAAGCTGGCAGCGATGAGAAAATTCCGATAAAGCATCATCTGTGGATAAGCGGCTGTGCCATAACGCAGCGGGCCGTTCGTCGCAGACCATCCCGGTATGAACCCCCAACTGGTGGAGTCAGCACTGATGAATCCGTTCCCGTCCTGCATACTCATATAAAGTTCCAGCTGCTGTTCGATGCGGTTACGGTACATCGCCGGGGTGCCGTCGTCGCCGTAACGGTCCATATAAGCCCGGATGCCCACGAGGGCATGCAGCGGATAGTCCACCACACCCAGCACCGCACGGGTAGGATGGGGCGGCATGAGGGCGATGGAGATGTCATTGCGCGCCATCTGCTTGTCGCCAAACACGTAGTTCGTTCCTATACTGCTCAGTACGGCATCCATGGCCCACGGCAGATAATCGCGTTTCACGCCGTCGAGGTTGAAGTTGTGCATGCTCGTCAGCAGCGTCTTCACGCCGATGTCGAAGAGGCGGTTGACCGTGTCGTTGCTGCAAGAGAATGTCATCTGCTGCTCGACGGGCCACATCAGGGTGTTGAAGCGGATACGGCTTATGGTGCAGCCGTCGGTCGAGCGGAGGCGCAGATAACGCAGGGCACGCTGGTCGAGGGTCACCTCTTGCCCCGCCTCCGTCAGCGTGACAGGCGGCAACGGATACTGTTCCCAGTCGGCCGTATGCTCACTGCACGCCTCTTCCTCGGATTCTCCGACGAAACACTCCAGCGATCCGTGGCCCTCCACGGTAAAGGACACCTCGCCCAGCTCCAGCTCGTGGAAGTCGATAAGGGCGCTTCCTCCTTGCTTCAATTCAAGGGCATCGTCACCCGTCTGCACGGCTCCCTGCAACAACATGAATCGGTTGGGCAGCAGCGGTCGGGTGATCTCATACGACGTGTCTGGCCGACGGTCGGCATCGTCGTATCGGCTGTCCGTCTCCGGCTGCAGCCACAGTCTCCTGTCGAGGCTCACTTCCCAGTCGGCCGCGTGCCCGAACATCGTAGGCAGGCGGTGTGGTGCCACTACCGTCTCCACATGTCCGTCTGTCTTGCTGCGGAAGTAGGCCGTGTCGCACATAGGATTGAACTGGCCGGGGTAGTCTACGTTGACACACCGGGCCTTTGATGCCTTCTTCTGGTACGCCTGCATGTGGGCTGCCAACTGTCCCGGAAACCAAAGATGCGACTGGGCAAGGGCTCCCCCGGCCATGGTCAGCATCAGACTGAGGGCTGCCGCCCTGATTCGCTTATTTCGCTTCATACATATTCACTTTAAAAACCTTCACTTCTGTATAGGGCGCATATACGTTGCGCTCGTCGCCGTTCAGGATTCTCCGGCCCACGAACTGCCCGTTGCGGAAGCATCCTTCCTGTATCGTGTCGTATCCCCAGATGCCGCCCTCGGCTATGGGCTTCACGTCGGCATCGAAGCCATACCCTACGACATAAAACTCGTCCTTGGCCGTCTGCACCACCAGGGCACCGCCTTCCTGTATCCGGGGCTTGTCTGTAGTCTGCTGGCCAGTGGCCGGAGCCATCAGCGCACCGATATCGAACGATTTTCGCGGGGTGAACGTAATCTTCCACTTGTCCATCTGGACAGAATCGGCCTCATGACCGGGATAGAGATAGATGCCACGCAGCGTGTTGTGCCCCATGTGGTCGGTCAGCAAGTGGTCCATCTGCTGGAGGGTGGCATAGGTCTGGCCGAGCAGCTCAGCATCCTTCTTCCATGCTTCGGTGCGCTCCTCGTCGTAGGCATCGACAGCGAAAGGAGAGAAGGCCGTGGCATGGTGTTCCCCAAAGGCATAAAGCGCACGGGCCGCCTTCAGCGTGCTCTCGGGGATGAACACCGCATTGCCTTTCGTATGGTATTGCCGGCAGAGCCAGTCCAGCTCCTGCATGTAGGCATTGGGTGTAAACAGATCGATGGCGGGCGCTTCGGCCAGGTAGATGTCGAGCAGTTCGGGGATGCTGCACCCGTTGCCAAGGCTTACCCCGTGCGAATGCATCCCGAAGACGGAGGCGTTGGTGAACGTGGGCAGCGGATATACCTTCTTGCCCGCCGCGGCTATCTTCTGCAGGAAGGCCGCATAGCCGTGGGCCATGAACACCTGTTCATCGAGGTTTACCACGTCAGCCGTCGGATGCGCCTTGCGATAGTCGGCCGCCCACTTGGCCCCGTTTTTCTTCCATGCCTTTTCGGCGAGCGGCGAATGGTCGCGCTTGGCACCACGCAAGCCAGATTCGTTCTCGATCTGTATCATCACCACCGTATGGCGTGCGTCAGTCTTCTTGAGGTGCTGCAAGAGGGCACAATAGGCTTTCGTGTCGGCCTTGAGTATGTTGTCATGAAATACGGACAACGATTCCAGCGGCCTGCCGTTCTCGTCGAGGGCCCTCGGAAAGCGCTTGGGGTCCCGCTTCACCCACGACGGGGCATAGGTCATAAAGGGATTCTTGAAGGTGCCGAACCAGAGCAGGGCAAGCTTCATGTCGTGGCGCTCGGCCTGGGCAATGAGCGTGTCCACCAGAGCAAAGTCAAACGTTCCCTCAGTAGGCTCCGTCAGTTCCCAGCTCACGGTGGCGAGCACCGTATTGAGGTTCATCGCCTTGAGCCGTTCAAACACCTGCTGTTCCCGCATGTAGGCAGCCGAGGAGGCCGTGGAATTGTGCAGCGCGCCCGCCATCATCACCAGCGGTTGGCCGTCCACATTCAGTAACTTTGTGTCTCCCACGCTCTTCAGTGCGGGGATCTGTGCCTGCGCCAGCGCCGCCAGTGCGAGGCCCACTATGGAAGTTGTGATCTTTCTCATCTTTTCTCTATTTATAGTATGTCCGTATCTTGTTCCGTTGCCCGGAGGCAGGGTGCGGGCATCGCCCTCCTTTTGGCCGAACGATTCCCTTCCCACCCTCAAAGATAGAAAATAATTGTCTCAAAACAAGGGGGAGGGGGAAGATTGTCGCCTTCGCTGTTTGAAGTCACATTTCGCAACCTCGATCGCCCATCACTTGAAGAGCAAAGGAGGACGCGAAGGGGAGCCGCCCCGTAAATGGAGAAAAATGCGAAAGCTTTCCCGTCGGGGTCACGCTTCCTCTTCCTTTTTCTCTTCCATCCAGTTGTCGAAATCCGACTCCGATTCCTCTTCAAAGTCTGCTTCGTAAAAGAAATCCAGGCAATCGTCCAGTTGCTCTTCGGTTATCTTTTGCGTGAGAATGGCATAAATGAACTGACACCACGCATGGGTATAATTCTCCAGGGCGCAACATTCGCCCGTGACGTTGTCTGCATAGCCGCTGAAGTCGTGGCGGTCTACCAACTCCTGGACGTCCTCCTCGCAGGTCTCCTCGTAGTCGATGCCGTCGAACAGGTTGTCGATGGAGATATCGTCGTTGTCGCAGTAGTTGTAAAGGATACCGCGCGCCATTTCTGCAGAGAGCTTGACGGTGACTTTCTCGTCTTCTGCAAAGGTGTAATCGCCGTTGTAACTGATGTCGGCAATGACCGTGTATTTCCCCGTTTGAATACCTTGCAGTTTTTCCCGGACCACTGCGGCACACTCTTCATAATCCTCATCGTTTTCGTCAAGCGACATTATTTCATCCGCCAGACTCTTCAATTCGTTTGGCACATAGCCTTTCAGATATCCGCTTGGGGCACCCTCCGGATAGGCGGCTTCGTAGGCGGCGTCATTCAGTATCGTTTCGATGTCCACTTCGTCCGTCTCCAGACCTTCGAACAGCATTTCCACATCGATCAAGCCATTCAGTTCGCCACATTTCTTCATTTCATCCTTTACTATCC
>CAVINS010000102.1:0-7177 GCA_963643925.1 Bacteroidaceae bacterium | reverse complement strand
TCCTTCCGCCCCTCGAAGTAAGCCTGCAGTGTGGAGGCGAAGAGCGACTTGCCGAACCGCCTGGGGCGGCTCAGAAAGACGTATTTCATTCCTTTTATGCGGAAATCCACGATGTATTTCGTCTTGTCTACATAGAGGTATTTCCTCTCGCGGATTTCCTTGAAAGTCTGTATCCCTACCGGGTATTTGTTCACTATCGTTGTCATCGTCTCGCTCCTTTATAGTTTCACGCGGCTAAGTTACGGAATATTTTACGAATGGATGTCTTCTTGCCTAAGGATAGAAATAAAAACCGGCCTGTTTAGGCAATGAAAAAGAGGCTTGGTCGGAACTAACGCTGCAAAAGTACAATTAGTAGACTGAAACAACAGACTTCAGGGGATTGTTAGTACACTTGCGAGGTAATATAGACCTATTGCTCATTCGGGCAACAATTCTATCTGTCCGCTCCAATCCATTAGACGCATAAATTGGTTGACACGTGAAGCACAAACCTCTTGATAGTTGTCGTGAGGTCGTTTGTCTGGTGTCGTGAGGTTGTGCGACAGGTGTCGTAAGGCCTCACGACAGCTGTCGTGCCCCCCCAAAATAACCCCTGTTGTTTGCCCCTGTCGATAGGATCCTTACCCGATAGCGACTAGTCGGAGTAAAGGATATGTCCCGGTGAGACCTGCATATAATAAAGGTAAATCAAAAAAACATAGCCCGCTGCGGTGTGGAGATTGCGTGAATCCCTTTGCTGCATACAATAATGTGTGTTATTCAATTCCTTCGAAGGGTTGGCCGTTTTGTGTGTATTGTGCCGGGTGTACAGCAAAGCCGCTCCCTTCTGCGCTTGTGTGGGCAGAGGGGAGCGGCTGTTCGGTCGGACTGTCCTGCGGTAGGGGTTTCCGCGGTTTATGGGTTTGCGGCCTCTATCTTCAGCAGACCTCCGGTGGTGGGGTCGAACGTCACCTTGGTGGTGGTCTTCTTGTTGAAGAGACTACCCACCAGCACCTCGGTGTTGCCGAACTGTGCAATGTTCATCTCCCCCGTGTAATAGCTTTTGCTGCCGTCTGTCACCGTCACGTCGGCCTTGGATGGCACGTTGTAGATGACTCCTGTCGGCTTCTTCTTCCCCTTCTCGGCGGTTGCCGGTTGCTGCGGCACACTCTTCTGGTTGGTCACCGTCAGGTAGAGGGGCGCACCGGCCAGGTCATCGGCGGCCAGGAAACCGAGTTTCTTCGAGAAGCGGAGCATCACCTGCTTGCTGATGTTGCCCGTGGGCACCACCCGCAGGGTCGTGCTTTTCGTCTCCCGTTTCGTCTTGCCGATGAAGAGTTGCATCAGGGCGCGTTCCTGTTCGTCGAGGTTCTGCAGCATGATTCTCAACATCTCCCCGTCCTTGGGCATGCTGTCCGCCTGGCCGCGGGTGATGGTGTTCTTGCTCTCGCGGATGTTGTAGATCTCCTTGGCCGTCAGCTCCGCCATCTTCGCGGTGGAGCCTGCCATCAGTATCTCCTCGTTCATGTAGTCGCGCGGGTTCAGTTCCTTCTCCGGCTCGGCAACCTGTTCCTTCGGTTCGGGTGTAGCGGCCAGGGTGGTGTTGATGGCCTTGATGATGCCTTCCTCGGTGAGGTCCATCAGCGGGGCCACGGTCTTCTCTTTCAGCTTCACGGTGTAGACCTTGGTGGTGTCCGGCAATCCCTTCGGGCGCACGGTCACGTTCTTTATCTCCCACGCCTCGCTGGCGGTGGTGGCTACGTCGGTCAGTCGCAGGTACTTCTCTGCGTATTGGCAGAAGTCGCCGGGCGTGTAGGTGGTGTGTTCCGCCTTCACGGTGATGTCTATGGCCGTCTGGGGCAGGAAGTAGGTTACCCCCTCGTTCATCTTGCCCGGTTGGTAGGTGAGGACGTCGGTCTGTGCGAAGCCGAGGCTTGCCGTGGTCAGCAGTCCTGTCAGTATCCATGCTTTCTTCATATCTTTTCCGTTTATGATTTCTGTTAGCTTATGGGGCAAAGATAAGACAACTTCCGCAATCGTTGTCCTCCTTTAACCCTATTTGTTCATTCTTTACGTTACATTACTGGTCTTGCTGGCCCGACGGGCGGATGTCGGGCCGGCTCATCAGCCGCATCCATGCCTTGGGCAGTGCGTCGACGATGTCGCTGGCCGTCATGCTCACCTCTCCAATGCCCGCTGCGGCTATGTCGCCCGCCAGTCCGTGGAGGTAGACACCCAGTCGGCACGCGTCCTCCTGTGTGTAGCCCTGTGCCACCAGCGCCAGCAACACGCCGGTCAGCACGTCGCCGCTGCCGGCCGTGGCCATGCCCGGGTTGCCGGTGGAGTTGAAGTAGACCTTCGCCTCGGGGGTGACTACCGCCGTCCATGCTCCCTTGAGGATGATGTAGATGTGCTGTTGGGCGGCCAGGTCCTTGGCTTTGGCCAGACGTTCGAAGGAATCGTTGCACGAACCTGCCAGCCGCTCGAACTCCTTGGGGTGCGGGGTGAGAATGGTCTGCTTGGGCAGTTGCTGCAGCCAGCCTTTGTATACCCCGAGGATGTTCAGCGCATCGGCGTCCAGCACCAGGGGCACGTGTGTCTGCTTGATTTGGTCGCTCATGGCCAGGGCGGTGTCGGGCATCTGTCCGATGCCGGGGCCTATGGCCACAGCGCTGAAGTTGGTCTTGTCGCTCACACTGGTGAAGTACTCCTCGTTTTGGTCGTGCTCCAGGATAGCCTCCGGCACGGCCGTCTGCAGGATGTCGTTGTTGCGTGTCGGGGTGTGTACGGTCAGCAGACCCACGCCGCAGCGCAGGCAGGCTTTGGCCGCCAGCACCGAAGCACCTGCCATGCCATACTTGCCGGCTATCAGCAGGGCGTGGCCGAAGTCGCCCTTGTGGGCGAACCGCTTGCGCGGTCGGATGAGTGACTGTATATCATACGCCTCGGTGATGTGGTAAGGGGTCTCCACTTCGTCGAGCCACTGGGGCAACAGGTGGATGTCCAGCACCTCCAGTTCGCCTATCACCTCCTGGTTCTCGGCGAAGAGGAACGCCAGTTTGGGCTTCTGCAGCGTCAGCGTCACGTCGGCCTGTATGATGTGGTTGCGCACGTTGTACGAGTTGTCCTCGCACATCAGTCCCGACGGCACGTCGATGGACACCACCGTGGCCTCCGACTGGTTGATGTACTTCACGACCATGGCATAGCCGCCGTTCAGCGGCTTGTTCAGTCCCGACCCGAAGAGTCCGTCCACCACTAGGCAGCCTTTGGGCAGTTGGGGCGGTGTGAACTGTGTGGTGATTTCGGTGAAGGCCGTGTTGCACCCCCGCAGACGTTCCTTGTTGGCGGCACAGTCCGCCGACAGTTTGCCTGCCGTGTTGAACAGGTAGGTGTATGTCTTGTACCCCTCTTGCGACAGCATGCGGGCTATGGCCAGCGTGTCGCCGCCGTTGTTGCCCGGGCCTGCGAAGAGGTACACGGGTACGAAAGTGCTCCACCGCCTCTTGATGGCATTCGTCAAGACGCGTGCCGCCCGTTCCATCAGGTCGATGGAGGGGACAGGCTCATGCTCGATGGTGTACTTGTCCCATTCCTTGATTTGTGTAGTCGTCAGTATTTTCACAATTGTTTACATCTTAATTCTTTCGGGGCTCAAAATTACGATTTTCGTGGCAAACGTTGTCGTCATTGCGGGAAAAAACTTATTTTTGCAGTCTATTTTGCAAACCTAACTGTTTATGCATGTTTTAGAGATAAAGGATAAAACCTTTGCTGTTTCTATTCCCGCGGAGGAAATACAGAAGCAGGTGAAACGCGTAGCCGAAGAAATCACGTCCGACTTGCAGGGGAAGAATCCTATTTTCTTAGGTGTTCTGAACGGCTCGTTCATGTTCATGGCCGACCTGATGAAGTATGTGAATATCCCCAGTGAACTTTGCTTCGTGAAGTTCTCCTCGTATGTGGGCACGCAGTCCACGGGTGAGATGAAGGAATTTTTGGGTCTGACGCAGGATGTGACAGGCCGTACGGTGGTGATTGTGGAGGACATCATTGAGTCCGGCTTCACCATGCAGTATATGATAGACTACCTTGCCAAGCGCGGGCCGAAGGAGATAAAGGTGGCCACTCTGTTGGTGAAGCCTGAGCTGCTGAAGGCCGACGTGCGCATCGACTACCGCGCCTTCAACATCCCCAACGACTTCATCGTGGGCTACGGGCTGGATTACGACGGCTATGGCCGCAACTACCCGGACATCTACACGTTGGTGAGTAAATGATTGACGGACATCCAAATTGAGATTCTATATTATAAGGTATAAAGTTTTATGTTGAACATTGTAATTTTTGGAGCTCCGGGTTCGGGCAAAGGAACCCAAAGTGAGCGTATTGTAGCGAAGTTTGGTATTAACCACATCTCCACCGGCGACGTGTTGCGTGCCGAGATGAAGAACGGTACAGAACTGGGTAAGACAGCGAAGGGATACATCGACCAGGGTCAGCTGATTCCTGACGAGTTGATGATAAACATTCTGGCCAGCGTGCTCGACTCGTTCAAGGACAGCAAAGGCGTCATCTTCGACGGCTTCCCACGTACCATCGCCCAGGCTGAGGCTCTGAAGAAGATGCTGGCTGAGCGCGGACAGGAGGTTTCCGTCATGCTCGACCTGGAAGTGCCCGAGGACGAACTGATGGTGCGCCTCATCAAGCGCGGCAAAGACTCTGGCCGTGCCGACGACAACGAGGAGACCATCAAGAAACGCCTTGTGGTGTACCACTCACAGACAGCTCCGCTCATCGACTGGTTCAAGAACGAGGGCAAATATCAACACATCAATGGACTGGGAACCATGGACGCCATCTTCGCGGACATCGTCGCAGCCATCGAGAAGTTGTAAACAAGAAATCCTGACGGGAGTCGCACAGGGGCTGTGGCTGACAGCTTACCCCGGGGTGCGACTCCCTTTTTTATATTCAGCAGTTAAAGTTAATACGAGGAGATATGGCAGAATCCAATTTTGTTGATTACGTGAAAATCTATTGTCGCTCGGGCAAGGGAGGACGAGGCTCCGCCCACATGCGCCGGGCTAAGTACATTCCCAACGGAGGACCCGACGGTGGCGACGGCGGCAGGGGTGGCCATGTCATTCTCCGAGGCAACCGCAACTACTGGACCCTGCTGCACCTGAAGTATGACCGTCACGTGTTTGCCGGCCATGGCGGCAATGGTTCGTCCAGCCGCAGCTTCGGCAAGGACGGACAGGACAAGGTGATAGAGGTGCCGTGTGGTACCGTGGCCTTCAATGCCGAGACCGGCGAGTATCTGTGCGACATCACTGAGCACGGACAGGAGGTGGTGCTGCTGAAGGGCGGCCGTGGCGGACTGGGCAACTGGCACTTCAAGACCGCTACCCGCCAAGCCCCGCGCTTCGCACAGCCGGGCGAGCCTATGCAGGAACTCACCGTGGTGCTCGAGCTGAAGCTGCTGGCCGACGTCGGTCTGGTGGGATTTCCCAATGCGGGTAAGTCCACCCTGCTCTCCGTGGTGTCGTCCGCCCGCCCCAAGATAGCCAACTACCCCTTCACTACACTGGAGCCCAACCTGGGCATCGTGGCCTACCGCGACGGCAAGTCGTTCGTCATGGCGGATATTCCCGGCATCATCGAGGGGGCCAGCGAGGGCAAGGGCTTGGGATTGCGCTTCCTGCGTCACATCGAGCGCAACTCCTTGCTGCTCTTCATGGTGCCGGCCGATGCCGACGACATTCGCCGGGAGTACGACGTGTTGCTCAATGAACTCACCAAGTTCAACCCCGAGATGCTCGACAAGCAGCGCGTGCTGGCCATCACCAAGTGCGACATGATAGACGGGGAGCTGATGGACATGCTGGAGCCCAGTTTGCCGGAGAATATCCCCCACGTGTTTATCTCCTCCATCACCAAGATGGGCATACAGGAACTGAAGGACACGCTGTGGACCGCCCTCAACAGCGAGAGCAACAAGCTGGAGGCCGTCTCGCAACGCATCGTCCACAAGAACAAGGATGTGAACGCCCTGAAGAGCGAGCTCGTGGCCATGGGCGAGGATGGCGACATCTCCTACGACGACGAGGAGGTGGAGGATCTGGATGACTTCGACTATGAGTACGACGAGGAGGACTGGGAAGAGGATGACTCCGCCCCGCAAAAGTAGAGCCCTCTTCGCTATATATATAATAAGGTATACTTAAACAGCAAACGTTTACGACTATGGATATAGAAAAAGCCATGATTGAGGGTCTCGTGTTCAAGGGTGCCAAGAAGAAGGTGACCGCCGAGCCCAAGGTGAAGACGAAAGCCAAGAAGAAAGCCTACATCACCGGCCAGCACGGTTCCGGCTCCGCCATGATGAAGGCCGAGTATCGCCGTCGGCGCGCCAACCGGCACAAGGACAAATAACAATGGCTATGCAATAAACACAGAGCCGCCCATCTTCCTGCAACGAGGAGATGGACGGCTTCAGCGTTTAATGGTATGGTTCAATAAGCTGAAGATGCTGCGTAACCGGGTAGGGTGATGGCAGAAACAAAGAGTCCCGACTGCCTTGTGACAATCGGGACTATATCGTGTGCGCCTGATAGGACTCGAACCTACACGTCGTGAGACACCAGATCCTAAGTCTGGCGCGGCTACCAATTACGCCACAAGCGCGTGCTTACACATTCCGCTGCAAAGATACTACATTTTTTGTGAGGTACGCAACACTCTGCCGATATTTCGTTCGCATCCGATATTTCGGACGATAAAGTATGGGGACGGATGAAGTGGGAGTCGCATTCTACACTTCTGCTCACATCTATGGAACAGCCCTACTGAAACACTTCACACCTCGGCTTTTACTGGGACGCTTTATAAGAGCTAATCCTAATCCTCACTGATACGGGAACCCATAGCGATATCTTCGGATAATGGCAACTCACAGAGTTTGCTCAATCGCTTCACACCTCTTCCCGGACGATCCAGTCGCCGATGGTGCGCTGCTCGCTGTCGTAGTTCACACCTATTTTATACAGCCGCTTGCCGTCGGCGGTGTAGGGGATAAGGTATCCTTTGCCGTCAATCTGCCGGATGGCCTCCTCGGCGGAGCCGTCGAACTTCAGCTCGAAGACGAAGACGGCGTCGGGGAAATAGAGCACCGCGTCGGCACGGCCTATGG
>CAVINS010000101.1:0-7569 GCA_963643925.1 Bacteroidaceae bacterium | reverse complement strand
GATTTGAATTGACATATATATTACCTACTTGATTATTGTCACCATTTACGTTGTTGGCTTTCATTTTGCCATTGATACGGAAGAAATCTAAGGGCATACAAAAGAAGTCCGCCAAAGTCTCCAACTTAGACAAGCTGATGTCTTTAGTGCGGCGAAAATAATTCATGTTTTGTTTGCTCTTTTTAAAAAGCAATTCACATAAGTTTTGTTGCTGTTCTTTGGTTAATCCAGCATACAATGTGTCGATAAGATCAATATTCAGCATAATTACGCTCTTTACGGATACTAAATGTTAAATTGTTCTAATAGTACAAGATATTGAGCAGATTTGTTTTGTCAGTCCAAATTCATGTGCTATTTTTGCATGCAAATTTAAACAAAATCTTGAGAATAACGACTATTATGTCATACTTTAACATTTAAATCTTGAGAAAATGAGTACAATGGACATTTCGAAATTCTACGATACGTTGCCGAATGGGGAGAAAGGACGCTTCACTGCATTTCTCAGCCTTCGCCTTGGCGGGTCTCCGCATACATGGCAACAGAAGATTCTGACTTGGGGGCGCAACACCCAAAGAAGACCACTATCTCCCGTGTTGGAACGGGAACTCAACGCAATAGTAGAATCAGGCGTTTGGCGATTATAAACAACAACTTGGTAAGTATATAATGAAGAAGATTAAAGACAAATACATTGACATAGTGAAATCGAGGGTTGACATATGCCAACTCGTTGTGGATCTGTGTCCTGAGGTGGTTCTGAAGCCCGCAGGACCGCATAGGAAAAAGTGCTGTTGTGTGTTCCATCAAGAGAACACCCCGTCATTGATACTCGATGTGACCATGAACCGTTACAAGTGCTTTGGGTGTGGTAAGAGTGGCGACGTGTTGTCATTTGTCGAGGAGAGCCAAGGAATGGGTTTTACCGATTCAGTGCGCTATCTACTCGACATGTACTGCCCCGACATCGACAGCAAGGATGTTTTTGAACAAAGTACGCCGGAAGCGGAAGACAACTACCGAAAAATGGAAACTATGTATATCTACAATCAGTATGCTTGGGAGTTCTTTCGCTCACAATATGAAGCAAACAGCATCGAATCCAAAGCATGCCGCAGCTATGCAGAATTGTCAGAAGACAAGTCTACTGGACGCTGGGATTCCACATTCTGCAGCACTTTCGGCTTGGGTTACAGTCCGCTGCGTGGGAATCAGTTCGTACAGTTTGCAAAGAAGAAAGGGCTCAATTTTGAGATACTCTTGCAGATGGGGCTTATTGGAGAAGATGAGACCAACCCCGGACGTTATTACGACTTCTATAGAGGCCGCCTGATGATACCGCAGCGTGACCGTTATGGAAGAATACAGACCTTCACAGCAAGAAGTCTTAGCCCACAAGCCACAATCAAGTATCTGAATGGAAGAGACAGTCTTATATACAAGAAGAGCACTTCCGTGTTCGGCATCGATATTGCACTCAAAGCAGCCCGCCAGTCAGGCAAGATGTACCTTGTTGAAGGTGCACCGGATGTGATGCGCCTCCAATCGTTGGGTATAGCCAATGCTGTAGCTTCCCTTGGCGGAACCTGGACAAAGGAGCAGTTTGAATACTTCAACAACTTTAGTTGCTCACTCTGTTTCATACCCGACAGGGACATTCCCAAAGAGGGAGAACGATACGGAGCCGGAGAAAAGTTCGTGTTCAGCAATGGCCGTCTGGCTATAGAAATGGGCTTTCAAGTGACCGTGAGAGAAATTCCTTCAGACGGAAAGACAAAACAGGACGCAGATTCGTATATCATCGACACCGAGCATTGGGAGTCGATGACTGAAAAGCATTTCATCCTTTGGTATGCTGCAAAGCAATACAACATGAAAGGCACCAACGATGAGCAACTGAAAGTCATCAATGAGCTCTGCGACCTGTTGGTCAATGTAGAATCGGAGTCTCTTCAGACTTCGTTGCTTACAGATTTGAAAGACAAGTTCGGCCGTGCAACCATATGGAAAAGCGGTATTGCCGATGCTGTCCGAAGAAGACACGAACGCATCAAACGGCTGGCCACCAAGAAGTCAGGCGAATTGGAGGGCTTTGGATTCTACCGCAAAGGATACCATTATTATGATCTCGACCCACAGGGCAGAACGCGTGACTGGACCAACTTTGTTATCCGTCCGCTGTTCCTGATTGCTGACGACAACAAGCCAAGCCGCATATTCGAATTGGAGAACGAGAACCGCTGCAAACGTACCATTGAACTCCTGCAGATGGACGTCACCAAGCTTGACCGCTTCAAGGAAAAGATAGAGGGAAAAGGTGACTTCCGCTTCTTTGAGAGGCAGGATAAGTACGAACTGCTCAAAGCATTTCTGTACGGCAAGACAGAGGAAGCCCATCGTATTTCACAGATGGAATGGAACAATATCGGAGAAAAGGGATTCTACGCCTTTTGCAACGGCATTATCTACGACGGTAAATGGATTCCCATCGATGAATATGGCATCGTCCGTTTGGAATCGGAGAACTTCTATTTACCTGCCATGTCCAAGCTCTACAGACGCAACAAGTCCGCCTTTATCAACGAGCGGCGGTTTATACATGCACCCAAGCGGAATGTGTCGGCAAAAGAGTATTTCACGCTCATCTACGAATTGTATGGCAACAATGGAATAGTAGCCATCTGCTTCTATCTTGCCACGCTGTTCAAGGACATCATCACCGACAGCACACGGTCGTTCCCCGTCCTGAACATCTATGGCAAGAAGGGCACCGGCAAGACCGAGTTCGCATTGTCATTGATCAGTTTGTTTCAGCACAATCCGGAAATCAGCAATCTCGACAGCACCACCTACTATGCCATGGGTGACAAATGTGCCGAGGTATGCAATATGCTGGTACACTTCGATGAGTACAAGAACTCTCTGAGCCGCAAACACATAGACTTTCTCAAAGGAATATACGACCGTGCAGGAAGACTGAAACGGTCTGCAGACGGCGAGCGAAGGGAGTCGACGGAAGTAAACTGCGGTGTAATTCTCACCGGACAGGAGATGCCGACCGCTGACGTTGCCTTGTTGTCGAGAGTCATCTTTCTGGAGTCGCAAAAAAGTGAGCGCACAAAGGAAGAGACTGACAAATACCAGCAGTTCATGAAGCTGAGAAACATGTACCCGACAAATATCACGGTTGAGATGATGCGTTATCGCGGCAACTTCAATGCCGGTTGGTATACGGCATGGAAACGTGCTTTGAACGAGATCAAGAACGAGGTCAACTACAATGTCATCGGCGAACGTTTCATCAACAACTGGGCGATGATGCTGGCCACATACTATTGCTTGCATCCCTACGTGGAAGACTTGCCTTTCCCGGAAGAGCAGGTGCACGACATCTGTATAGAAGGACTCAAATATCAGCACTCCCTCTGCAACAATTCTGATGAGATAGCGGTATTCTGGTCTATGTTCTCTAAAGCCAGACAGTTGGGTGAAATCAAAGAAGGACAGGATTACAAAATCAGCCATGTCACCAATCTGAAGGTGTCTGTCAAGGGTGACCCGCGCAAAGACATACAGTTTGACAACCCGAGAAACATCCTCTTCGTGCGTGAGAAAATATGCATTGCCAAGGCAAACATACAGGCAAAGAAAGAGGGAAAAGTGATGATACCGGACGAATCGCTTCTGTCATACCTCATGTCTACCCCAGACTACTACGGCAAGACACGTTCTCCGTTCAAGTTCTATGTACTCGACGAAGCGGGCAAACAGATGAAGCGCGTAAAAGAGAACGGCGAAAGCGAACTCCTTTATGACCAGGAACGAGTGCTGGCCTTTGATTATGAAGGCATTTGTGGTAACTATGACATCAACCTGCACATCCTGTCGGAGCGCATCAGCACCCAGCATCCGGAAGGTTTGCGCACTAACGAGAAAGAAGACGATGGCAGAGAAGAATGACATATACCCACTTTTCTTTACGGTTGAGAAGGTAAGAAATGGTTACATTCTCACGATAAAGGAGAAGAAAGCCGGCACGGACGAGTACGTATTCTGCAAAGAAGTTGTTGCCGAAGACAAGATCGACGCTCGAGTCGGAAAACTGTTCCAGATGGAGCGCATAACACCGGAATATCCCATCGTGTTTCATGTCGAAGCCGTCAGTGAAAGTACCTATAATCTTGGCAATGGCCAGCAAACCACAGAGTTGGCAAAAGCAAAGTTGGCCTACACACATATCTGCACAAAAGGCATGGATAAAGGGAAAGCGACTGCCTTGCGCATACAGGAGACAGGTACAGTGGAAGTCTGGGGAGACCAGGCGGAGCGGGCAGCAAGAAGTCACGAAATACCCCTTTCATACGTGGGAATCATTCCGATGCTCAGCTTCCCCAACACAAAAGAAGGTCTGAAGGCTGTGTCGGCCACATTTTCGCAGATAAATCTGACTGACACATCGAACAAGGAAATCTCAGAATGGTATATAAGCCACAAAGTAATGATAGAAAATGGACAAAATCTTTAAAAACCGGTACAAGATTTAGAGCTAAGCCCAAACAAAGACTGCTCTCTAAATCTGAAGCCGAAAATTTCAGATATTACGACATAATAATAGAAAAATTGAGTTATGAAGACAAAGATTATCGCCATCGCCAACCATAAAGGAGGTGTTGGAAAGACTACTACAGTAGCCAGTTTAGGCAGCATCCTTGCCAAGAAAGGATACAAAGTGCTGCTCGTTGACCTTGATGCTCAGGCCAACCTTACATCATCACTTGTAGACACCCATGAAGGGGCGACCGTCTATGAGGTGTTGACTGGAAGAGTGGACGAACTCCCCGTTGTGGAGATAAACGACCATCTTCATCTTGTGGCATCATCATTGAATCTTGCCATGATAGATGTCGAGCTGTCTACGGCCATAGCCCGAGAGACCATTCTCAGCGGTATACTGCGTAGTGATGCAGTAGCAGACCACTACGACTTTATTCTGCTTGACTGTCCTCCATCGCTGGGACTTATCACCATGAATGCCTTTGCAGCATCGTCCCACATCATTATCCCTTTGGTGTCAGAAGTTCTTCCGTTTACGGGACTTACTATGATAAACCAGTTCATTGACTTGGTCAGAAGAAAGCTGAATCCTGAGATTCACATCTGTGGCATCCTGCTCACCAGATGGGAAAGCAGCAGGTTGAGCAAGACAATAGAAGAAAAGCTTCGCAACAATATCGGAGACTTGGTATTCGATACAAAAATCCGCAAGAATGTACGCCTTGCAGAAGCCCCATTGGAAAACCAGAACATTCTTGACTATGACAAGAACAGCAATGGTGCCCGTGACTACCTGAGTTTTACTGACGAGTTTCTGAGTAGAATGAAATAGAAAGGAGGCAACTATGGACGAAAAACGTTTGGATGCCCTGTTCAATGGTCTGACCGGTGTTCATACTACTACAGGAAATGAAGCGCCCACAACCCATTCGGGAGGAAAGAAGGCCAAAAGCAGTACCACCAGAAGCAAGCAGAAAAAGCACGAGCAGGAAAATGGAGAAGAGCGCTTTTGTACTATTGTCGGTACAGAAACCATCAAGAAGTTGCGCATCATCGCCACCCGCGAGGGACTTCAGATAAAGGATGTTGTTGATGCAGCCTTTTCCAAAGCCATTGCTAGTTATGAGCGCAAGCATGGAAAGATAGAAGACAAACCTAAAAAGGATATGTCAGACCTGTTCTAGGAAAGACTATCATCCGATTTCATTATATACTGACATCCATAATAACGGAGGCTAAGCAGCTCTATTATTATGTCGTTGCGGCAGGCTGTTGTGAAACACCCTGCCGTTTACGCTTTTATACGGCACATAACATTGTGCATATTCCATGCAGAATACTACGTAGCCTTTTCTCAATTCCTTGGTTCTAATTCGTATTCCCCTTAGAACCAATGTCCTAAAATCAGGCGTAAAAAGCCTATTCCTCATATCGTTTTGCCTGTATACGTGTTGGTCGACGGTAATTTTGCAGCGTCAATTTGAAAATCATCAACGTACAAAACGATACAATTATGAGTCCATTTTTTATTTGGGTAGTTATACTGACACTTGCATACGTACTCTACTATGCGACCATCATAGCTATGGATTTGAATTCCACGCAAAAGAAGTCCGGGGATTCTTCCGAAACCATCCCTTTGGATGATGCCAATCAAAGGAAGCAGTCCGAGCCCGTTGTGAAAGATATTGTTGCCAAGACTGTTGTAGAGGATCCGGAAAATGGCGGCTTCAATATCATTGACCCTTCATTGATTGCCGAGATTCCTGAAGGACAAACGGAAGAAAGGGAAGATGAACAACGTCAGGAACCGGAAGAACCATCAAGTGTGCCACAAGACTTGCCCGCAGAACCTCTTGCAGAATCAGACGAGCCATCGGAACAACCAGACGATACTCCGAATGACAATACTGAGGGCGAACCCGAAGAGGAGCTGGAAGAGCCCGACGAAGAAGACATACAGCAGTCCAACATCACTACGGTTGCTTTTGTCAACGACCTGAAATTAGACAAGAAGCCGGAAGAGCCATTTGATGAAAGCAAAGCATTTGAGCCGGCACCTGAACCAACCTTTGGCATCAGCAAAATATATGGGCCGGAAGCAAATCCTGTTGCAGAACAAAAGGTAAACACCGTCAATCAGTCATTACTCGCTGTAGAGACAAAGGGAGACGAAGTCATTTCATTCAATTTGGCCCAAACCATACGGGCACACAACAAATATGCCGCCCAAAATGAAATCACCCATTTCTAAAATGTCCAGATACATACTGTGCATCATCATGATGATGCTATGTGTGCTTGATGTCTCTGCCAAGTGCGGTGCCGTTGACTACACGTGGGGTGCAGACGGACTTGCCGAGGCGACAGCCTTTGTCGGCACGATGATGATATACACAGTAGAGGTTCTCTATGCTGTTGCCGGTATTGTCGTCATTGTGTCCTCTTTCCAGATATGCATCAAAATGAACTACCACGAAGGCGACATCACCAAGAGTATCATGATGCTCTTCGGCGGCATCCTCTTCATGATCAGTGCAAGCATCATCATGCCGGCCTTGTATGGTTATCAGGACATGAATTTCATATTCTAGACTATTGAATCGCGACAAGATAGTATCAGTTCAAAAAGTAAAACAACAAAAATTAGAACGCCAATGAAAAAAGTTCTCTTACCCGCCTTCTGCTATGTGAAGGCAAAAGTAGGATGCATCGGGCGCAAAGCCAAACTTCTGGCTCTGGCGGCCTTTGTTTCCATTCTTTCACCCGTCACTGCGTCTGCCCAGTCACTCGCAGGCACTGGCTACGAAGCCGGCACCAGCGCCCTTGAAGAGGTCGCTTCCCAGCTCGTCAAGTACATCCCGTACGTCGTCAACCTGTGCTACGCCCTGGCCGGTATAGTCGCCATAATCGGTGCAATTTCATGCTATATCGCTATGAATAATGAGGAACAGGACATCAAGAAAAAAATAATGATGGTCGTAGGAGCATGTATTTTCTTGATTGCAGCAG
>CAVINS010000100.1:972-7648 GCA_963643925.1 Bacteroidaceae bacterium | reverse complement strand
TCGACCGTGGCAGCAACCCGCGCACACGCAACAACTACCGTGGTTGGCTTTACGGCTTGGCAGAGTTTTTCCTTACCCGCAAGCGCATCACCTCCAATCCGGTGGAACACATCAAGACCATGCCCGAGCAGGATAAATACCGCAAGGACTTGTCTGCCGACATGCTCAAGCAGTTGTCTGCCCATCTCTCAAAGAAGGACAAGCCTTTCCTTCTGGCTTGCATGATGCAGTATTACACGCTCATCCGTCCGGGTGAACTTAGCAACCTGAAGATAAAGGACATCTCTGTGGCCAAGCAGACAGTCTTCATCTCGCACGAGTTTAGCAAGAACCGGCGTGATGCCGAGGTGGGTCTCAACAAGACCATCATCAAGCTCATGCTCGACCTCGAGATATTCAATCACCCTAACGAATGGTATATCTTCGGTTCCGACTTCCTTCCGAGCAAGGAGAAGATCGGTGCCGACCATTTCAACAAGCGCTGGAAGGTGATGCGCAAGGAACTGAAATGGAACGACTGCTATCAGTTCTACAGCCTGAAGGATTCCGGCATCCGTGACCTCGCCAACGAGCAAGGCGTTGTGGTCGCCCGTGACCAGGCGCGCCACAGCGATATTACCACCACCAACAAGTACATCCAGCACCATGGCGTGCAGCAGGTGACGCTGGGCTTTGAAGGCAACCTAACACTTGGCGAGAATGAAGAATCATAATACGACAAACCGTCCTGATGTTGCATGAGCAATGTCAGGACGGTTTTGACGTAAAAAACATTAGTACCTTTTTTACGATGGCAAAAATGCAATTTTTTCTTGTAGCGGTGTATCTGCGACATAGCGCGATGGTTTATACTTTTGTTTATTAGGTAGTTACGGATGGCTACAGATCTGTTATGGCGTTTGTTTTCCGCTACACTGGTCTTTCATACTGTCGTCCCACCCTTAGCGAACCTTCACCAAGATGGTTGGCCTTCCAACTTTCTTGCCAGATGGCAACGGGTTGCTATGTGGCAAGAAAGACGCAAGTCCAAGCGCCCAAACGCAGAAAGGCTTGTATGGCGTAGTGGCTTCCGGGCTGGCGCTTCTACAGCCATTGCACCATACAAGCCACTCTGCCCGTTAGTTTGGGCTCCATCTCGCAGAAGTTTCACTACCCACCCTTTTTCATATCTCAGCCTCAGAACTCTTTGCAGCGCTTCTTGACATAGAGGGATATTCCATTTTTACGTCGTATTTGTGGAGAATGCGATAGATGTTGCTTTTACCCCGGTAGCCGGTGCGTTTCATGATTTCCGCAACACTGTAACCGGCTTTGTACATATTGATGACCAGACGGTAGCGTTTCAGTTTGCGTTCGCTGAAGTTGTTGGAATAACATTCCGCCTCGATGTCATCGTGCGAGTTCTTGTCCCTTTTCGTAAAAATCTTGCAGACCACATTCAGTATGTTCGATGTACTCTTGCTGCAGAATAGCAGGTCGTCTGAGTCAATCTCGTCGGCAACCGACACGATTCTTACGTTAGCCTTCTCGCAATATCTGATGAAGAACACCATGTCGTGGAAATTGCGGAACGTATGCTCAAAAGAATAGAACATGGCGCAGTCTCCTTCTCCCAACTCGTTGATGAAAGACCTCCAAGCCGGACGCTCCTTACCGCGCGACTGCTCCTGATAGACCTCATGGCAGTCGTTCCTTCTCAGTTCTTCAACTATTGCGCCGTTATGCTCACTATAATAAGCATTATTTATATATCCTATATTCCTCATATTATCCATATTATTAAGTAATACGGGTGCAAAGGTACTAAATATACGCCATTAAACACCCCTAATTATAAGCCTTTTGCGTATTTTTAAGGCAAAACACGGAATATTCCACCATATTGGTTCTATTTTGGTTTTATATAGAACCAAAACACAAGATATTGAGCATTATGTATCAGACTTTGGGATAATAAATGTATTTTTGTGGAAGAATTGAAACAAAAACAGACTAATCATGGCACTTAAATTAGATTTGATTCGAAACGTGTTGAAAACCAAGTGGGAGAACTGCTTAAAATGGAAATACAGTAATATCGTCTTACCCGTATTACTGCTATTCTTCGTATTACTCATATTGACGGTATGGGTGTGGTCGCCTTCATTGGACAATGGTGAATATGCCTTCAAGACCAAGGCCGATGCGCTGAACACGTATCGCCAGTACCTGCACGAGGTGCAGATGACCGAACGGTCCAATACCAAAGACTTCGGCAGTTTGCTGGGCAAATGGAAAGAGGTGAACGACACCGTGCAGAAGTTCTTGGCAAAGGACTCCGTCTTCACCATCTACCACAACGAAGCCGGCACCTACTTCGCCATCCATGACTCCATCCGCAGCGAGATGATGCGTCTGGCCGAGACATGGCGCTATGGCTATGCCGACATCCTCGACATCAAGGAAAAGACCTGTCCCTACAAAGAAGACAAGGAGCTCATGGATGCCGTGCATGCAGCCGAACCGTTCTTCCGGTCGTTGGACGAAAACGGCATCAGCGTTTCCGACAAGCAGTCCATCCTGAAGCGTTACCGCTACTTCCTGGCCGAGACCAAGAAGCAGGGAATCCACAACACCCAGGAACTCCTCCAGTTTATCAAACAGGAAGACTTCCTTTTCCGCTCCTTCCTCTCGCACCTTTATGAGATGGACAACGAGCCATTGGTGGACATCACCAAAGACACGGAGTCCATCTGTCGCAACATCTTCCTCTCGTCACGTGCCGGCAAGATACCGCCGCGTGATGTCATCGTCTACATGTCGATGCGCACCGTGCGCCGGTTACTTCAGAACTCAGCCGAATGTGTCGACAATATCAACCGACTGCAGATGAAGAACAAGGCGCAGGGCAATGCCTACGTTTGGATGATCATCCAACCCTTCATCAGCATCGACCAGTTCTCGCTCGCCATGATGACCGAGCAGGAACGCCGCAATTTCAACTACATCATCACGCAACTGCCGAAGTCGAGGAAGTTTGCCAGCACCTTCGACATCAACCTGCGTGAGCTTAACTACCTGCTTCCGCAGCAACTCCTGAAGATTTATGTTTTATCCCTTTAATAAAGAAAGTTATGATTGTAAACGAAGTAAAGAAATTCATGGCTCTGGCTCCACTCCTGTTGCCAAGCCTAATTGACAGTAAGAAGTGTACCGACCAGGACATCACCGACGAGTCGGCTATCCTCTATTTTGACTTTGACGAGAAGTTTCCTCTCAGTTGCGTCATGGACATGCTCGATGAAGATATGGACATGCTGATGCTCTACCATGCCACGAGCAAGACCAATCCCAACATCCAGCACTGCTGCTTCTTCGCCAACCCGAAGACCGGTCAGAGCATGTACAAGGTCAATGCACAGACCGATGACCATGGTTTCGCTGACGACATCACCGTCACCATCTACGACTCGCTCGACATCTGGGAGGAAGAACTGGAATCTGACCTGGAGGTTCACATGCCTGCCTTCGACTTCACCGAAGCCATGACCGTCCAGGAAGTATTGGCCACATTCTGCAAGATGGTATGAAGACAGCGTTGCTCTACAAGTTGGCCGACATCATCAACAGCCATAGCAAGGACTACCGCGCCATCGTGCCCTGCAGTAAGTATGAATACATGCTGCAGGACGGCACGCGGCTCATCAAGTCATCTTGCTATGTGCTGCGCATATCGTATCAAGGCAAGGTCAAGTCGCACGTCAGCAAAACGGTGTGGAACATCTACGAGCTCGACATGGACAACATCATCAAGAAGATCTGCCGGCGCGACAAGAGTTATGCAGAACGCATCGCCAACTGCGCCCCCACGCCCGATGATGTCGACCAACTCATCCGTAGGGCTTCCTTCAAATCCCTCAAGTTGAAAATAGCCAGTCCGTCATACTATCTTTATATGGGTGACGACAAGTAGAAATATTCACGGGTAATACGGCATTACCCATATTACCATTAACCAATCATCGTATATGAAAATCTTTATTTTCCTCGCATTCACAGCCATGCTTTTCGTCTTTCCGCAATGGCTTTACCGCAACCGGCGTTTCCGTCCCGTGTGGGTCATGATGGCGTTTTCCGGCAAGTGCCGACGCTTTGTTGCCATGCTCATGTGCCTTGCGCTGTTGCTGTTCCACATAGCCTACTTTGCTGTGTTCCCCACTCATCAAGGTGTCATCATCTCGTCGCTGATAGCATTCGCTTCGCTTGCTACCAAGTATTCCGTCCGGGTGCTTGAAATCATCCGGCGGTCGGGCAAGTTGGCTATTGCCTTGGCTGTTCTTGCCATTGCTCTCGCCTTCGTTCCGGAGATGCTCAGCGTCAGCATCAGCCTCGCCTTCATTCTTGAATTTGCCTGTTGCTTCCCCTCCAAGCAAAAGGCACGTCACATCAAAAACTGTTGATTATGGCAAACAACGAAAAGACCGTCACATGGTTGGCCATCGGCGGCGACTTGCTCGAATGTCTCAAGACCAGAGGCCGGCAGCGTCACTCCCGTTACGATGCTTTCATTTGGTTGATGGAACACATCAAGGTCGGCATCTCCATCTACGACGATATGGATCGCCTGGTTGGTCGCAGAGACTACACTACCAACTGCACCCGCTTGGCAGAGGAATGGAACTGGTCGCGTGATACGGTGCAGATCTTCCTCGACGAACTGGTTGACCTGTCTGTCATCTCCGCGAAGCGACAAGGCCACAGTCTTGTGCTTACGCTGGGTACCCACTCCTACAAACATCTCGTCTTATGAACATCTTTTGTTCCCTTCAATCGTCACACTTATGCTGGCGATTTCGCAAAAGTCAGGCAGAAGAGCTTGCTCCTCCGGAATCAACACGAGGGACTCCAAAACGGGGTTAGCCCACTCTTTTTCAAAAGAGCTAAGCCTAATTAGCTTTAACTTCCATTAAAGCATTAGGCTGACCCTCCGTGGGAGTTCCTTCGGGGAGCAAGCTCGGTCAGAATCATTAGCAACAACACTCATTCGAAAAGTTATGGCAGGAAGAAAACAGGTTATGGACATGCGCTCCGAGACGAAAGTGACGAGCCGCATGGAGAGCAACGAACAGCAGCGCAACTGGAGCAACGAACATTGGGAGAAGAAGGCGAACGACAGTCTTGCCAACTACGACCGGACGCGCTCGCATCTGAACTTTGAAGTCACTAAAGGTGGCAAGGTGCAGCCCATCGACACGTCAAAGACCATCGCAGAGAAGTTAGAGGAGTCGCTGGCTTCACGCGGCATCAGTATGCCGAACTCCAGAGCTGACTCGAAGCGGAAGCCCCGCATCTTGGCGAAGTTCATCTTTGGTGGCAACCGTGAACGGATGCAGGAGATTGCCTTCGGCGACCAAGTTGTCGACTTCACCAAAGGCGCCGACAACTCCCATCTTGTAAGGAGCAAGGATGCGGAACGCTGGGCGCAGGATGTCTATAACTTTGTGGCCAAACGCTTCGGCGAAGACAACATCATCGGCTTCTATGTTCATCTCGACGAGAAGAACATGCACGTCCATTGCTCTGTGGTGCCGGTTGGTGAGAACAACAAAATATCATGGAAAAACGTCTTCGGAAAGACCTTGCAGGAAGAAAGTGCCAACATGACGGCGCTGCACAATGCCTTTGCCGAGGAGGTCGGTAAGAAATGGGGATTGGAACGTGGCGACAGCAAGGAACAGACTAAGGCGAAGCACCGTTCAACGGAAGAATACAAGCAAAGGCTTGTCAACGAGGTGTGCGACTTGGAGACGACCCGTCAGGGATTGCTCCAGCAGATTCATCGTGCCGAAATCAAACTCAAGGGAATCAGTACGATGATAGCCAACCTGCAGGCTCGCAAAGAACAAGTGCAGGAACAGATTGACTCCATTGCCCGGCAGTTTGGTCAGGAAGGTGTCGACAGCGCAGAACTTGCCCAGCGCATGGCTCAACTCCGTAAAGAGTTGGAGGGCATCGACGAGAAACTCGCCCAACGATACCAGATGCTTGATGATGCCAACACTACCTTGTCGGAAGCCAAAGCAAAGTTGGACGAGATGAAACGCCAGCACTCGCACATGAACGAGTTGTTGGGCGACGATATGGACCGGCAGGCAGCCGAAATCCAGAAGAATATCGTCACCACCTATAATAATATGTTGACGCAGTCCTTGAAGCCCCTTCTCCCTACATTGTCACCCGACCAACAAACTCTCCTCGACGATTCCGGCTTCACCGAATTGACGGAGAACTCTACTCACGTCATCAACTGCGCCATGCTCCTTGCCCTCCGCTATGTCCAGGAAGCCACCCACTATGCCGAGTCCGTCGGCGGTGGCGGCAGCAGTCCCGGCTCCGGCTGGGGCAAAGACAAAGACGAAGACGACGAACGCTGGTGGCGCCGCTGCATCGCCCAGTCCGCTGCTATGATTCGCCCGAACGGGCAGCGGAGAAAGCGTGGAAGGTAATATGGGTAAGGTGGGTAATATGAGTAATGTCCACCCGACTCAATGACTATCTTTGACGCTGTTTCAAAAGCCTTTTGTAAATCTCTTCATCCCTCTTTTGGAAGCAGCAAACAATCACGTGACCTTTATATTTGCTTGTGAGTATATAGTCTTTTATCACGCCGAGAGCGATTTCTGCAGCACGCTCCTGG
>CAVINS010000100.1:0-928 GCA_963643925.1 Bacteroidaceae bacterium | reverse complement strand
GCACGCTCCTGGGGGAAGCGGTACACTCCTGTACTGATGCAAGGGAATGCAATACTGGTAAGATGGTGTTCGGCAGCGATGTCCAAGGCCGTGCGGTAACATGATGCTAACAGTTCGTCTTCGTTCCTTCTGCCACCGTCCCATACGGGACCAACGGTATGGATGACCCTGTTGCACGGAAGTTTGTAGGCATCCGTCATTTTGCTCTGACCGGTCTTGCAACCGTTCAGCATGCGGCACTCCGCCAGCAATTCCGGACCAGCGGCACGATGGATAGCCCCGTCCACGCCACCGCCGCCCAGCAATGAGGTGTTGGCTGCATTCACGATGGCATCTACCTTCATGGTGGTTATGTCACCGGTCTGGATAATCAGTTGTTCCTCCAAATCTGGTTCAGTATATGGTGGACATGGATGCAGTTTGTTGCCTACCTTTATCCTGCCTGTTGGTGCATCCCACCATTCACCGCCATATGAGGGCATATAACCTTTTTGGGCTTCTTCTACAAGTTTGTTAAACCATGTCACATACTCGGGATCGCGACCTTTGCAGTTGTCAAGGAATGCGGACATTTCGCGCTTGAAATCGTCAACATAGGGAGTCACATCATATATTTTTGTATCTGCCTGACTGGTTGATACGTCCCAAACGCCTCCATCTTCCCAGTGTTTAATCTCACCTCGTCCCATACTAATATGGTCTTGCGTTGTAATGTGGCAACGTAAGCAACATCCATTGGGAGACCAGTAAGAGAACCATCTTAGTTTCTCATAACCCTGCTTGTGCAGTTCTTGGAGCACGAGCATATACTGCACCACTCCAAACTTCTCGTATATTCGCTCGTCAATCATTTTTTATGGCGGTAAGTCCGCTTTTTTGTCGTTTTGGTGGACATACAAATATTCTTGTTTGCCCAAATTATTTCGTA
>CAVINS010000099.1:1233-7950 GCA_963643925.1 Bacteroidaceae bacterium | reverse complement strand
CAACAAGATGAGACAAACCAAGTCTTAAGTTTGTGATAAAAATGGCTAAGAAAAAATATACATTTATAGATCTGTTTGCAGGATGTGGTGGTTTGTCTGAAGGTTTCCTTCAGACAAACAAGTTTGTTGGTCTTGCCCATGTCGAATGGGAAAGTCCAATGATAAACACGCTTCGTCAACGTCTTGTAGACAAATGGGGACATAGTGAGGAAGATGCTCAAAGGAGAGTTATCAAGTTCGATGTGCAAAAGACCGATGAACTGATAAATGGCAATTGGTCAGAAGAAACAAAAGCTACTTATGAAAAAGAGAACCATCCCGAAATCGTTAAAAAAGGACTTAAGGGGCTCGTGGGGCAAACCGTAGATTTAATCATTGGTGGACCTCCCTGTCAAGCGTACTCTATTGCCGGTAGAGCACAATCTCCTACGGGTATGAAGGATGATTACCGAAATTTCCTGTTCGAAAGTTTCGTGAAGATTGTTGATGCATTTCAACCAAAAGCATTTGTATTTGAAAACGTTCCGGGGTTATTGAGTGCCTGTCCCGGCAACAAGCCTGTACGTGAAAGAATATACGAAGCATTTGCTTCTATTGGCTATGACATCAGAAAACCTGACGAATTGAAGAACTCGATTTATTGTGCAGAAGACTTTGATGTTCCCCAAAAACGAAACAGAATCATTATAATCGGAGTAAAGCATGGTGGCAACCTGACTACAGAGGAATTGTATGCGAGTCTAACTGCTCACAAAAGCAAGAAACCGCACAAGACTGTAAGAGATGCCATTGGTAATATGCCCAAATTATACCCTAAAAAAGAAGTTGTTCGAGAAGGAAGACGTAATATTTCACATGAGCAAAGGGATGGCGAACCGGTAGATTTACATATACCAAGATATCACGGAGAACGCGATCAAAGACTATTCACAGAATGGTTGGCGAATAACATGAACAAGTTCACGCAACAAGAAAAGATGGATTTCTATACAAAGATTACAGGACACACGTCGAATCACATAAAGTATCGAAACATAGAATGGGACAAACCATCGCCAACAATTGTTGCCCATCTTCATAAGGATGGTTATATGTTCATACATCCAGATATTGAGCAATTGAGAACTATCACAATTAGAGAAGCTGCATTATTACAGTCTTTCCCAATGGACTACAAGTTTGTTGCGTCTAATCCATATTGCTACAAGATGATAGGCAATGCCGTACCTGTCCTATTTGCGAAGGGTATAGCAGAGGCAATGTATGATGTGTTAATCTCTAAGAAATAAGGTTATGTACACAGTAAGTTTAGAAGATAAAATATTCAAGTCGCCTGCTTCAAAGATAAGTGATACACTTGTTGTAATTTCAGGGTATATTGGTTCCGAAACAGTTTCAATGTTACGCAACTATCCTGACAAGAACTTTGTTGTCATATATGGCATGTATGCTTCTGACGGCATATCCAAAGCTCTTCATGACAATCTGTTGGATATTCAAGAGAAACTCAACGCTGAAAAAGAGAATTGGGTACATATCAAGTATTCACTAGTTCCTATTCATTCGAAAATTTATTGTTGGAGTAAGGATGGGGTTATTACAGAAGTACTAGTTGGTTCTGCAAATTTCTCGATTAACGGACTTCGGAAAGACATGAAAGAAACATTGTATCCGATTTCTTCATTGGGTTATAAAGAATACGAGGAATACAAAGAATTTGTGTTGAAACATAGCATATATTGCTCAGTTGCAACTAAATTCAAAAACGCCCCAACTGCAGAATTTGCAAATGACCAACCTTATGTTGCTCAAAGAATATGCAGAATTTCATTGTTGGATTCGAAAGGTAAGGTTCCTAAGCAGTCTGGACTAAATTGGGGAGAAAGCAAGGCTCATGTTAAAAAAGGTGATGCGTATTTGCCAATTAAAGTCAACTACATAAAAACTTTTCCAGAGCTCTTCCCACAAAAGAAATACGTTGATGGTAATATCAATATGAATTCCAAAGGGAAAATCACTCGAGCCAATGACGAAGTTGAATTTATTTGGGATGACAAACATAGTATGATTGGGTTATTGGAGGGCAACAACAATATCGATGGGGTTGTATATCCCAACAAACTGTGTTCCAGCTCAAGCAAGAAGGAACTTGGAGACTACATTCGCAAAAGAATTGAGAGTAAATTGGGAACAGACGCATATAATGCAGCGTCAATAACCCCTATTACAAAAGAAATTCTTGAACAATATGGAAGAACCCACATTGATATATCAAGAATAGGTGACGGTATTTATTACTTAGATTTTTCTGTTTAAAATGAAACGCAAATTAAACATATTGATAGCATGTGAGGAAAGCCAAGCGTGTTGTAGGGCATTTCGGGCTATGGGACACAACGCTTACAGTTGTGACTTGTTCAAATGTAGTGGTACTATATTTGGAACTGAAGAAGCCGACCCTCATCCCGAATGGCATTTCGATCATGATGTGACAACAGTACTAAACAAGACTGACTTGACTTTACAGAATGGCGCACAGGCTGTCATTGAAGGCGATTGGGATATTATGATAGGTCATCCACCTTGTACGTACCTTGCTGTAAGTGGAGCACAATGGTATTATCATCCAGATGACAAAGATAAACCCATTGAAGAAAGAAGGCCCCATCCCAAATACCCGAATAGGGCGAAGGACAGAGAAGATGGTGCAAACTTTTTCCTTTTCCTCGCAAGTGCAGACGTTAAACGCATTGCGATAGAGAACCCTGTCGGGATTATGAGTACTCGTTGGCGAAAACCTGACCAATCGGTGCAACCATACATGTTTGGAGATCCATATTCCAAAAACACATGTCTATGGATTAAGAACTTACGTCCATTGCATCCCTCAAAGCCGACGGAGGATAAAGGAGAACGTATATACTTTGGTAGTGGCAAGTCACAGCCTAAATGGTATTCTGACGGTTTTACCAAAACAAAGACTCCGGAAGAACGTCAAAAATGGAGAAGCAAAACTTTTCCTGGAGTAGCTAGAGCTATTTCTGAACAATGGACAATCCAAATTGCTGCTGAAGAAGATTTGCTTGATGAGCAGGAATGGGCCATTCTTGGCCGTGATTATCTAGAACTCTTGGATAAAATGACAGGAGGTATCAGATACACTTCAGCCAAAGTGGATTCTTTGATAGAGAAAAAGAAATATCCGGTTCACTTCAAACAAGAATTATTGGATGAAGTGGAAAAAAGAGAACAGGCACTCATTAGTTATTGGAATCATAAATAATATGGCAGACAAAAACGTTAGTGGGCGACGTATGGTAAAATATGACCCTACAAAGTCAGATCCAATATGCAAGTGGCGAACCGCAACAGTGGAAACCGTTGTGGAACTTGTTGGTTATCTTCCAAAGCATGCAATGTCAAAGGATTCGTTTAGAGAACATATGAGCCATTATTATAATGGTTCATTCTTTAGGACTCCTTATCAATTAGCCCTTCAGATGGGGCTATATTATGAAGATGACAAGCAATATATACCCCGGTTTGACCATGATATCACTAAAGATGAAGCCTTTGCCTATATGCATAAATGGGCAAGACTTTATTATGTTCCAAATCCATTTACCAAAAAAGGGTTCCTCAATGTAGTTCCATCGATAAACTTGGTAAATGGTTTGGCTGACTATTTGGAAAATCATCCCAACAAGCCGAATCTTGCTACAGCTGGAGCAGCTTTATTTGGTGGAGAAATGGGTAATATCGGTTGTGTGAAATATATACTCAATGAATATTCCAACATTATTGAGGTTGATAATGATAACGACATGAAGTTGGTATCCACTAATTATGGAGACGTGGATGTTTTCAACCGTCGTGATGACAAAAAAGCTTTCTTTGAACACTTTAAATAAATCTGTATGAACGTTATATATTTGTGTAAAATTTCGGGCTTCCAAGCAGCAGGAAATCAGATAGACATACCCAAGAAGATAGCAACTGATTTCTTTAATGTTTCCAAAGCATCTATAGAAAGAGGTGAGAATGTTGGGATAAACATTTGCCATGCAAAAGATTTGACATCATTCGAAATTATTGAATTACAGCCGGCGACAAATATGCGTTGGAGTACCAAGTTAAATTCATTCTTGGCAAATAATTCAGACGCATTGACAACTGAATGCCTTCTTGTCTTTGAAAAACTTGGCAGGAGTTTCTGTGTCCATACGATTAAATCCGAAGACGCAAAATATGACTCTCTATTAGAATTGTTCGAAGACGGAGAAAAGCATATGCTCCTAAGTGCCAACTTAGATTCACAGTCAGACGATGCTTCTATTGTAAAACCGAAGGCAGAAGGTGTAGATTTCGACTCTCAAAAATATGACTATATTGCTGCAATCAAAACCAAGCCATTCCTTATTCTAGGCGGTTTCTCAGGTACCGGAAAGAGCATAGAAGTCAAGTCTTTAGCCTATGCAACTTGCCCTTGTGATAGAGTTCTTAATATTTCAGAAACTTCACCGGGCAATTATCTATTAGTTAGCGTAAAACCAAATTGGCATGACGCATCTGACATCACAGGTTTCCGCTCAACTGTACAAAAGAAGTATTACGTTACAGACTTTATGAGATTTCTCGTAAAAGCGAGAATGTATGAAGAACTGAATGTGCCGTTCTTTGTTTGCCTTGATGAAATGAATCTTGCTCCCGTGGAAGAATATTTCGCGGACTTTCTTAGTGTAATAGAATCAAGAAAGCGCAAAGAAAATGGTAGAATCGTTACTGACCCTCTAGTCCCTGCAAGCGTTTTCAACGACAAATCCTATGCAGAAGATTTCAATATTTTCTTGGATCTAGGATTGAAACCAGTCGAAGAAGGCATGAAGGCGGATGAAATTTCCGCAAGAGAAGCTGAGGGTGAAACCGAACTGTTTGCACGTCAGGATTTGGTTGACGAATTGAAGCGTGACGGTCTGACAATTCCACAGAATGTGGTGATAATTGGCACTGTAAATATGGACGATACCACAAATACGTTCTCTCGTAAGGTCATAGACCGCGCCATGACATTTGAAACCGTTGTTGGGGAATTCGACGATGACTATTTTGCCAACGACATTCAGTTGGAATATGTGAAGGAGCCTCGTGACGGTAGGTTGTTCATAAGTGATGAAGTACGTGCGACAGAGATGCTAGCAAAAGAACGCTTCGAACTTACTGCAGACGAGAAATCAAAAATCATAGAATACATAAACGACATCAACCGTCAGTTGGAAGGCACACCATTTAAGATTAGTTACCGTATTCTTAATGAGACCATACTACTTTATCGTGCAAAGCAAAAGATAAAGGAGATTATGGGTGACGACTTTGAGGAGAATGTGGAATTTAAAGTTGAATTAAACGACATATTCGACGGCATCCTTATGCAAAAGGTGTTGCCGCGTATTGAAGGCGACCAAGAAAAATGCGGAAGATGTCTGAATAATTTGAAAGACAAGGCAATAAAGGAAGGTTGGACTCGAAGTGTTGAAAAGCTACAGTTTATGATAGATCGATTCGGTCAGGACGGTAGTGGCTTCACTAGCTTCTGGAATTAAATAAGGAGGTTCGCAAATGGATGTATTGAAATTCTCTACATCAGACTATACTTTGACCATAAGCACAGCAAGCATAGACTATGCTTGGAAAAGATTCAAATGCCGAGTCACAAGCGCGGCAGAAACTTATTGTGACTATCGGTCAAATAAAGCCGGAATACTTGCCCTTCACTTTCCGTATGGCGAGAAGTGTTGGTTAAGAGATATTTGCGAAGATGAACTAAGAGAATGGAAAGGATTACATCCTGTCTTGTTTGAAACAAGTGAATACCAATTTGCCGTAGAATTTAACGACATTTATGACACGAATATAGAAAAAATGCTTCCCAAAGTGCGTCATCAGATGAAAAACGTTGGAGAAGCATTCAAGTTCTATCCTACAACGAAGGAGAATGGCAAATACGGTGGCATTCTTGTCGGAGTTATTGACTTCTTGAATTCGCCGGGTAAGTTTAGTTTCAGCTTTGAATATTATACAGAAACAGGGAAATTAGTAAGGGACAATGTAGAGATGTACGTCGCATCCCCAAAGCTTGACACAAAAAACGACCTGCGTAAGATAACCGCACTTATCAATGAAGAGTATGAGAATTATGTATTTGACTACTTGACACTGACATTCAGCAGTTTCTCTCTGACTAGAACTGAACGCAACAACAGCATCATTTGGTTGAGCATTTTCAAGAACGTTGTGAATGAATACTTTAAAAATGTAAAGTTCATCATGTCACGTCCTAACAACAAACCAGTACGCAAAACCTATACTGCTCGGCCAGGCAAGATCAGACATTGGAGCCAACGGGAAGCAGAGAAATTCTGCGACAGACAGGAAGATGCCGAACTATATTACTATCGATATGAGCAGACAGAGAACACGACCAATACCAAGGAAAATCGCTTTGTGAAATATTCGTTGCGCGTACTTGGCAAGAAGTTCCGTGATATATTCGGTGAGGTCAGCGTCCTATATAAGGACATGGACAATGAAGAGCGTAAGGAACTTGAACAGTACAATATGCTGTTCAAACGACTGCAAAGTGACAAGTTCTTCAGAAAAGTTGGTGAATTTGAAGGTTTTCGACAGGAAAGTGCTATTTTGCAGCAACGTACAGGCTAT
>CAVINS010000099.1:0-1223 GCA_963643925.1 Bacteroidaceae bacterium | reverse complement strand
GAGCTCTATGAAATATGGTGTTTCCTTATCATGAAGCGACTCATTGCTAAAGTACTGAATATTGACTTGTCGGATACGGAACGTATTGAAGAGAATAAAGGTAAAATGCTCGACACTTTCACGCAGAGCGAATTGTCGCACACCATAATATTCCATGCTGACAATGACGACAAAATAAAGTTGGAATATCAGCACACCTATAACCGCCGTAGTGAAGATTCGTTCAAAACCACAACCACGGAGCAGCGCCCGGACATTGTTGTATCAATCACGAAACCGGACGGATTTGTGTTGACCTACCTATATGATGCAAAGTACAGGGTGCAGGACGACAACACCGATGTGAACCTGGATAAAGATGTTGACATCGACTTGGCAGACTATCCATTGCCGGATGCAATCAACCAAATGCACCGCTACCGTGATGCCATCTACTACGCCATGAAGGAGGATGAACGACCGCGTGGCAAGGAAATCATCGGCGGCTATATTCTCTTCCCAGGTCGAGTCAAAGGAGACGAAAAGATAAACAACCGCTATTTCATTCAGAGTATTGACAAAGTAAACATTGGTGCTTTTCCTCTGCTTCCTGCAGACGCAGATGGTGATGACAAGTATGTACAATGTGACCTTTTGGAGAATCACCTTCGAAAAATACTGTTGGAGAATAGCGTCAACGAGCACATCAAAGATAGTATTCCACAGAAAGGGTTGGCATATAGTCTGGCACCCGAAGACGAGAACATGCTTGTGTTGGTTGGTTTCTGTAAAGATGAGCATCAATGGAATGCAGTGCTGAAAAACAAGATGTACTATGTGCGTGCCGGCATGGTCAGCGGTTCTCTGAGATTGGTACCTGGCTTCGAGCATTGTAAATATGTGTTACTTTATGACAAGAAACAGAAGAGTATGTACGAACTTTCCGGTGAAGGGCCACGACTTGTTTCGGGAGAAGAGTTACAGAAGAAAGGTTTCGATGCACATCGAGACTTCTATCTGTGCTTCGACTTAAAGGACAATACACCACGTGTAGAGTTTACCGACCCGAATAGTGGCAAAATCTTCAAAATCAAGACTTCTCTGAACCCATACAAGAAGGAGCCCTACTTCTCAACATTGAAGGAGATTATTGAACCAAGTGAGCCATTAAAACAAAATGTACAACATTAAATGAATCATATATGCCATATCCAATTGATAAGAAATTAGTTATTGCCGTGTCA
>CAVINS010000098.1:7655-8168 GCA_963643925.1 Bacteroidaceae bacterium | reverse complement strand
GTGAAGGTGACGGACGTGATGCTGCGTCACGAGGAGATACACACGATGCAGATGAGGGAGACGGCCTACGTGGGCTTTTATCTGTGGTACGCAATCGAGGGGCTTGCCAAGTGCCTCATGAACGGGAAGAAGGGGTATTACCGCATCTCGTTCGAGCAGGAGGCTTACCTCTATGAGCACTACAAGACGAGCGCGTACAAGGCCATACGGCGGCCTTACACGTGGCTGGAGTATGTGAACAAGGTTGCTTACTTTAAGGGGATGTGACGCATGGAAAGACTGATGAACATAGACCAGGTGAGGGTCATCGTCGTTTCGGGACTGAGCTCGGTGCTCGCTTTCCTGACACCGACAGCAGGTTTTTTGCTTGCCCTGGCAGTGATGTTCGGCTTCAACATCATTTGCGGGATGAGGGCCGACGGCGTGAGTGTTGTCTGCTGCCGAAATTTCAAATTTTCCAAGTTTAAAAATTCCATCGCAGAGTTGCTCCTATACCTTTTGGTGATAGAGGTC
>CAVINS010000098.1:0-7645 GCA_963643925.1 Bacteroidaceae bacterium | reverse complement strand
TCTGCAAAACGCCTTCAAGAACCTGATAATTGCCTACCCCCGCAACAAGGCTTTTCGTATCATCTACCACACTATACGGCTGGAGCTGCGGCGGGCGATGCCGGGCCACGTGCAAGGGGTGATTGACCGCATAGAGGGCGAGATCAAAAAAGAGGAGGCGAAGGTCGCTTCGGTGACTGATGAGGCGGAGACGAAAACAGGCAAGGATGTTGAACCGAAAAATGAAGGCTTATGAAATACTTTACGATGAAAGAAATGACGCGGAGCGACGTGGCCAGGCGTGAGGGTATTGACAACACGCCGGGACTGCAGGAGACGGAGGCTCTGACGGCTCTCGTCGAGGATGTGCTCGACCCGTTGCGTGAGATGTACGGGCATCCTATCCACGTGACGAGCGGTTACAGATGCGCGGCTCTCAACAGGGCTGTGGGCGGCGCTGCGTCGTCGCAACACACGAGAGGCGAGGCCGCCGACATCCATACAGGTGGACGTGGAGAAAACGCCCGGCTGTATGCCCTGCTGGAGAAGCACTTCGACTTTGACCAGCTTATATGGGAGAAGGGAAACGACTACGAGCCCGCCTGGGTGCATGTGAGCTACAAGGCGGAAGGAGGGAACCGGAAGCAGGTGTTGAGGCTATGAAGTACTTAGTAATAACGGCGGTCGCCCTGGCGCTGATTGGCTGCGCCGGGGCTAAAAAAGCGACGGAGACGAAAGAAGCCACCTACCAGAGCACGCGGCGCCTGGATAGCTTGTTTCGCTCGGAGTTGAGGCACGACAGTGTCTACCTTCATGATAGTATATACATATATATAAAGGGAGATACAGTGACGAAATACGTGGAGAAACTGAGGTACCGATATCTCAGATACACCGACACTATATACAGGGATTGCCTGAAAGCCGACACCTTCTACATTGACCGGGTAAACAGGGTAGTGGTAGAGAGGCAGATAGAATGGTACAACAGAGGCTTTATGTGGCTCGGCAAAATATGCTGTTTGGCAGCGATTCTCTGGCTGCTATTCCTATATCTCAAACGTAAACTTTGAGCTATGGTGTTGGAAGAACAACGCAGGCATAGACCGCCTGGCATCAGCCTTGCGCAAATGCGCCGAATGGCTCACGAAAGGACGAATATTTAGACGGTAAGAGTAAGCAAGCCCAGACTTTTGTACGAAGAAAGGGTTCCGCTAATGGTCAATATCGAGCGGCGATGGTGTATTTAACCACCGCCGCTTTCCTTCAATACTGGTATTATTTCTTTCCGTAAAGAACGAAGTCGATGACTCTGCGGTTCGCTTCATCCACCTTTTTCCGGTCAAAGTCGATATAGATGTCGGTCACCGTGTTGCCTCCATGTCCCAGGGCAGCCGCGATGGTCTCCTTGGGTATCTCCAGTTCTGCGGCAATCGTAGCCCACGAATGGCGGGCCCAGTAGGACGTGATGAAGGGGAAAAGTGGCTTGTAGGTCTTCTTCCCTTGTTTGCCGACCTCCACCTGGCCGATGTGCTTCAGGTTCCAGTTCATTCTCTTCACGTAGTCCTTGTGATTCCCGTATCGGTCCATGATGTCGAGCAGCTGACCCTCGCCCGGATATTTCTTGATGATTTCCATAGCTTCAGGCTCCACCTTGATGGAGTAGAGGCGGCTGGTTTTTGAGCGGTGATACTCCACCCTTCCGTCTCGCGCCTTCTTCAAATTGCAAAGGTCGATTGAGTTGATGCCGATTAGGAAAAACATCAGCTTGAACATATCCAGATATTTCGTCACGTGCGGCTCAGTGGGGCAGTTGAACAGAGTCCGCAGCTGTTCTGCCGTCAGCGACCTTTTGGCTGTCGCCACCTGGCGAATCTTGAAGCGTCGAAACGGATAGAAGGTAGTGATTTCATCGTCAAGCGCCTCGTTGAACACTGCCCGGATGTTACGCAGATGAATGTTGCGGGCGTTCTTCGACGGATTCGTTTTTTGCAGAAAGGTGTCGAAGCCTACCAGCCACTCTTTGGTAACATCCTCAAACGTGAGCTCTTTGAGGCGGCCTTCGCCAATGTAAGCTGTCATCCTCTTATATGTACTCATATATATATCCTTTGTGCTGGCTTTCTTCACGGAGGCGAACTTCAGGAACCTGCCGGCGAACAGCGAACGTTCATCCGTCGGCGCTTCTTCAGCCGGACGGATGTCCCTCAATATCTTATTCTTCAGCTCGGTGGACTTCATTTTGTCGAGGATGCCGACCTCGATGTAATGATAGAGGAGATTGTCGACCGCAATCTTGCGACCTGCGAGATAGTTGTTCAGGGTGGCCTTGTTCGGATGGTTGATGACCTTAGATGTCTTCTTGTCCCACTGATAGGGCAGCAACTTCACGTTTAGCGAGATGAGAGATGTCTGCCCTTTGGCAGAGATGGCGAGCTTCAGCGGTGCGGCGTTGCCTGGCCGGGAGCTCCGCGTGTCGAGATAAAATTTTGATGTAGCCATAGTCTTTCATTTTACTTGCATGTTTTTTGCACTGATTTTGGCGTTCGTGTGCGCAAATGTGCAAATAACGAGTTTTTTTTAACAGATTACGGCCCTTATAATTGGCGAAAAAAGAAGCGGAATAAAGCCTAAGTCGCTGAAAATAAGCCTTATTCCGTTCTGTCGGGGTGACTGGATTCGAACCAGCGACCACTCGCCCCCCAGACGATGAAGGATATTTTCTAAAGGACTGATAATCTGATTTGTACAAATGTTAATTGTTCGTTTCGCTCGTTTTTTGCACGTTTTCCAAAGTGGAGGGAGGTTGTTCGCCACCTTCCTGGGGCTCCTTCGCGGAGGCCGATTCGGTGCCCGTGCGGCCTCGGAACATGTTGCCTTTGCCAAGGAGGAGCCAGCCGGACGAGACCCGATAGTATTTTATCAGGGGGATAATCCAGGCCACCTCGAAATAGCCACGGGAGAGGTCGAGCTCCTGGGCGTACAGGTGACGGCGGTCGAGGCCGTAGGCGGTGCAATAGCCGCACAAGCCGCCGGGGATGCGCTTTTCGTCGGCGAGGTGGTGGAGAGCCTCGAAGAACCTGCGCTGCACGTCCAGAGTTTCCTGCTTGTAGTTTCTCGTCCGGCTCATAGCGGGCCTCCTTTCTCGCTGACTCTTTCCAAAACGGGAACAGTTGCCGGACGTGTGACCATTTGCGCGGTGTCACGAAAATGGCGGGACGTGGGCAGGTCGGCGGTCAGGTGGAGCAGCCGCTCGGTGTCGGCTGTGGGCCGTCCGTGAACCTTCTCTTTGTCGTACTCGATAAAAAGCGAGAGGCGGACTTCCTTCAGGAGGTCTTCATCCGTCGCGCCATCCCGCAAGAAGGCGGCGAGCATCTCGGCTACCTTCCAATAGTTCTCAGTATTCATTTCCATATCCTTATTATATCCGTTAATACCTTGATTCTGTTACTCTCGTTACTGCCATTTTCGCCGTGCCCAATCGGTCGCGGCTTGCCCCATGCTATATTATATATGTATGCTTTATCACTTGTTTACCTTTATCCTGGGCTCCAACCTGGAAAATATATTTTCCTGACCAGGAAAAACTTTTTTCCTGACTGGAGAAAAAAGAAACGCTATTTTATGTTCTGGGTCAAGCGGTCGATGACGGTCATCAGGCGGTCGAACTGCTCGGCGTTCATCTTCCTCAGCTCCGATATTTCGTCCAGCGCCTTGTTCAGCGCCGTCGATGTGTTCTCCACGCTGTTCCCGTTGCCGTTGATGTTTGGCGAATTGTCGCCATGAGTGGCCTGGGATACGGCGCTCTTGAGCATCGAACCTTCACCGGTTTCGAGCCACCCAACATTTAATGGTGGGTATAATTCTTCCAATTTTTGCATAAAGAGTTTAGGCTCTTGGGCCTTGCCGTTTATGACTTGTGAAAATGCCGATGAGTTGTTATACCCCATTTTCTTCCCCAAATCCTGCTGATTTTCGATAATACCTAAAGATTTCAAGTGGTTTATCAAAATCTTAAATCTGTCTAACTTGTTCATAGTCAACCATTTTCAAAGCGTTAAACAATTATTAACAAAGAAAATACCTAAATAGTTTTGATAGTTTAGGTAAACTCTTTATCTTTGCAATGTAATCAAATGAATGATACGGCAAATATAGAAATAAACTAAATCATAAACCAATTAACATACGAAGAATATGAAAACTAATTCTAAAACATCGAAAAAAAATACAGTCATGGAAAAAGAGCGAATAACCGTAGCGGCGAGCAAATTGGCGATGAGAGCGTGCAATCTTCACAGGCTGCTGAAGAAAAAAGCCAAGGGCGAGATAGTACTCATTGTGGTCAACGACCACGCGTACACCTTCCGTAAGGATGCCGAGCGCATCGAGGCGGCTCCCCAGATAGGGCTGATAGTGGGCTGGGTCGGCGAAGAGAAAAAGATTCCGGCGACGGGATTCGCCAGGGAGCTGATGGACGCCTACCTGCCGAAGATGGTAGCGTGCGGTTTCCGGGTGGCCGTCTGCGACGTGGACAAGCGCCAAATCCGCCACCTGTAAGAGAGGCGCGCTGCTACTTATATCATTGTTAAGAGAGTGTACTATGTTAATATACCACCGCGTCCGTGGCCTGTGAAGGTAGCGGACGCACCAAAAAGACTCATCTCTTTGTATTATATACACTAAAGTATTAGGGAGAATGTTACTGAGAATGCGATGCACCCGGTAATGTTCACGCCGCCGAACCTGTGAAGGCGCAGGCGGTTTTAAAGACAAGGCAGGTGCCCGTCCTCTGGATAGAGACGGGACAGGCGATAGGATGAAAGGATTAAAGGCTTCGGCGTCCGGAAAGCTCCTTCGATGGAGACCCTGCCACACACTTTTACAAACCAATTTAAAAAACGAAGAAGATGGCAACATTCAGACAGATTTACGACGGCATCGACAACACCACTCCGAAAGCGCAGTGGATAAAGAGGATGGCCGACGTTTCGAGAAAAAAGGAGATTACCGTGAAGTTTTGGCTGGCGGGGGCGCGCACACCGGGCGAGCTGGAAAAGGAAGCCATAGCCAAAGAGTTGGGAGTGCCCGTGGAAGAGCTCTTCCCGAAACCCGGAAAAACGGAGGAGGGACAGCCATGATTACCTCTGTGGAGCCCAAACTGAACAAGGACGGCCGCTACAGCTCAACGGAAGCGAGCAGGCTGCTCGGCATCCACCGCAACACGCTGATAGCCTACACCAAGCAGGGGCTCATCAAATGCGGTTACCGAAGGGAGAACGCCCGCAAGTTCTTCACCGGGGCGGAGATATTGAGATTCTGGAGAGCGCAGCTCTGAGAGACGAAAAAACGAGTTACAAACCAAACCAAACAAAAGCAAGATGAAAAACATTATCCGAAAAGACCACAAAGGCATAGAGCCGATGGAGCAGATGCTCTTCATTGTTACAGCCTCCATGCTGGCGTTGCTGGGCGTCGCCTGCGTCGTAGGCTTCATCCTCTCGGGCATGTGGCACTGCCTGCTGATAGCGGCGATGTGCGCCGGGCTCATCTGGGCATGGTACGCCGAGGATTACACCACAGAGACGAAAGACCGGACGTGAAACCTATAAAAAGTTGATATATGAAAGAGATAAGAATCACACGCATTGAAATGCTCAATTTCAAGGGTATACGCAACCTTGTGATTGACTTCGACCCACAGGAGACAGACATACGCGGAGCGAACGCCACGGGAAAGACCTCCGTGTTCGACGCCTTCACGTGGGCGCTCTTCGGCAAGGACAGCCAAGGACGCGCGGACTTCGACGTGAAGACCCTGGGCGATGACGGACACGCCATAGAGCGGCTGCCGCACGAGGTCACCGTATGGCTGGAGGCAGGCGGCGAGACAGTGAAACTCCAGAAAAGGCTTGTCGAGAACTGGGTGAAGAAACGCGGCGCCCGGGAAGAGACCTACACGGGCAACACCATAGAGTGCTACTACAACGAGGTGCCCTGCGCGGCACGCGAATACAACGCCAAGGTGGCGGAGCTGTGCAGCGAGGAGGTGTTCAGGCTCATCACCAACCCGCTCTTCTTCACCTCGCAGAAGAGGGACGCGCAGCGCCAGTTCCTCATCCGTATGGCCGGCGACGTGACCGACGAGGAGGTGGCCCGCGGTTACGCCGACTTCACCGGGCTCGTGGCGAGCCTGAGCGGGAAGACCATGGAGGAGCTCCGGCGTGAGGTGCAGAACAAGAAGCGGAAAATCAAGGAGCAGGTCGAAAGCATACCCGCGCGCGTCGACGAGCGCAAACGGGACATTCCCGAGGAGAGGGACTGGAACCGGATAGAGGCGGAAATCGCCGGCTTGAGACAGGACATCGGAGCGATGGACGACGAGATGGGCGGCATCGTGAGGGCCGGCGAGGAAGCCGTTGCCCGCCAACGGGAGGCCACCGGGGCGGTGACGGACTTGCGGATGAAGATAGCGAGCCGCGAGAGCGAGGTGAAGGCCGGCGCGCTGCAAGGCTACTACGAGCGGAAACGGGCCTACGAGAGCGGACGTATGAGATTGCAGGCGCTGACGAATGACCGCCGCGCGGTGAACGGCGCCGTGCAGTGGGCCGAAGGCGAGCTGGAGGCCCTGAACAAACGGCGTGAAGAGCTGTTGGACGAATGGCGCTCAATCAAGGCGGAGACCTTCGTGGAGCCGGACCGCGAGAACTTCATCTGCCCCACCTGCAAACGACCGCTCGAGGCCGATGACATAGACGCGCGGATAGAAGAGGCGCGCCGCTCGTTCAACGCCGCCAAGGCCGACCGCCTGGAGCGAAACAAGCGCAGAGGGACGGCCGTGAAAGAGGCTATCGAGGCGAAGGCCGCGGAACTGCAGGCGGCGCGCAAAAGACTGTTCGACGTGACCGACGAGCTGACCGGGCTGGAGACCTCCATGGCGGGCGAGAGCGAACCGAAAGAGCCGGACACGACGCCGGCGGTGGAGAGCGACAAGACACTTGCGGAACTGAGGGAACAGCTCCGCAAGGCCCAGGAAGCGTGCGACGGCATACGGGCGGAGACTCCCGACACATCGGCCCTGAAGGAGCGCAAACGGGACGCGCTGCGGCGCGTCGAGGTGCTGACGAGCCAACTGAGGGAGCGTGACATCATAGAGGCGACGAGGAAACGCATCGAAGACCTCGAGCGGGAATACGCCACGGCCCAGGCCGAGCTGGCGCGGCTCGAAGGCGTGGAGTACAACATCGCCCAATTCCGCAAAGCGAAGACGTATATGCTGGAAAGCCGAATCAACGGAATGTTCCGGGTGGTGAAGTGGAGGATGTGCAACACCCTCATCAACGGAGGCGAGGAGGAGACCTGCGAGGCCATGGTGAACGGCGTGCCGTTCGGCAGCCTGAACAGCGCCATGCGGATAAACGCCGGTCTGGACATCATCAACGCCATCTGCCTGAAGGAGGGAGTGAGCGCCCCGGTCTTCATCGACAACCGTGAGGGCGTGACCGACCTGCTGCCGGTGCGCGCGCAGCTCATCAACCTCATAGTGGACGGAAATTGTGAAACCCTTAAAATCGGATAGACTATGGACGAAATCATCAAAATCACAGAACGGGACGGCAGACAGGCCGTCTCCGCAAGGGAACTGCACCAGTTCCTTGAGAGCAAG
>CAVINS010000097.1:786-8420 GCA_963643925.1 Bacteroidaceae bacterium | reverse complement strand
TTCCTTCAGCTCTTCCTTCAGCTCTTCCTTCAGTTCTTCCTTTCGCCAAACCTTCAGCTCTTCCTTCGGCCAATCCTTTGGCACGCCCCTCTTCACGCCCTTTTTCGAAACCTTGTTCCAAGGCGGTGTCCAATGAGTTCTTCAGGTCACGATATACTTTCAAGCTGTCTTCATATTCACGAAGTTCATTTTTGTTAAATTTCGCTATCTCAGCCTCCTCAAACAGCCGCGTAAATATTTTCTCTTTCAAGGCAGCGGGCCTTTTGTCCAGCCGCGACAGATTCTTCAGCACGTACATCCACTTGTCGTACATCGTCACCAGCTCATCCTCCGTCTTGTAGAACTTCGATATCTCCACGTACTTAAACGTCAACTTGTCGTTGAACACCCTATGTGTTTTTTTGTCGAGCAATCCCACATCGTGGTTGAGATCTTCCTTTTCAAAAGCCTCGTCCTCGAGGTCAAAGTTGAGTAAGGCCACCATATACACGCGGTCGAGTTTGAAGTTCCAGGTCGATCCTTTTTGAGCCTGTTCGCGTATGGGGAATGTAGAATAGTAAAGCGAACGGTCCTTAAAGTATTTCTGGTAAGCGTTCTGCATTTCCACGATAAACTTCTCACCCTGTTCGTTCTCACAATAGACATCGAAGATGGCTTTTCGGTCTCCGAATCCATCTCCTACGTGTTCGCTGTTCAGGTACTTCACATCCTTTATCACCTCAGCTCCGTCAAAAAGCGAATTCAGGAAGTTTATCAGCAAATCCTTATTAGGCTTCGTTCCAAAGATTCGTTTAAAGCCGAAGTCAGTCAGCAAACTTATATACCGGTCATCACTCTGTCTCATAGATTCCTCCTTTCAAACGTTTCGTGCGACAAATGTAGAGATAATTCTTGATTTACAGGCCAGTGGAACGAAAAAAAAATAGCGGAGCCCCTCGGTAGTGTTCTTCACCACTGAAGGGGCTTCGCTTTTATCCGTTCAATAATCAGTCAGTGGATTACTCCTCCTCGGGTTTCATGTTGGTGTAGACGGTCTGCACGTCGTCGAACTCCTCGAGGCGCTCAATCATCTTGTCCAGAGTCTCGCGGGCTTCGGGAGTAACATCCTTCAGGTCGTTGGGGATGTAGGTGAAGTCACCGCCGACCTCCTCGAATCCGTGCTCCTCGAGGTATTTCTGAATTTGGGCATAGCTCTTCGGATCACCGTAGATGGTGATGGTGCCCTGCTCCTCGTCCTCGTCGAACTCATCGTCCACGCCGAAGTCTATCAGGTCCAGAATCAGCTCCTCCATGTCCACTCCGTCCTTCTTCTTGAAGGAGAAGATACACTTGTGGTCGAACAGATAGGCCAGCGAGCCCATTGTTCCCAGTGTGCCCGAGAACTTGTTGAAGACCGAGCGCACGTCGGCAACGGTGCGTGTGGGGTTGTCCGTCAGTGTGTCCACGAAAACGGCGATGCCGTGAGGTCCGTATCCCTCGTATGTCATGCTCTTGTAGTCGCTCTGGTCTTTGCCCATAGCGTTCTTGATGGCTCTTTCGATGTTGTCTTTGGGCATATTCTCGCGCTTGCAGGTAGCGATTACCGAACGCAGAGTCGGGTTGTTCTCGGGCTCCGGTCCACCAGCCTTTACAGCTATCGCAATCTGCTTGCCAAGTCTTGTGAAAGTCTTGGCCATATGTCCCCATCTTTTTAACTTAGTCGCTTTTCTGTATTCAAACGCTCTTCCCATTGGAATTAAATTTTTATATTGTTGTATTAGTTAGAATTATCTGAGTTTGGCCTGCAGCTTGTTTTGCAGGTTGTCGATGAGCTTCTGCATGATCTTGTCAATCTGCTTGTCGGTCAGGGTCTGGGTCTCATCCTGCAGCAGGAAGCTCACGGCGTAGCTCTTCTTGCCAGGCTCCAGGTTCTTGCCTTCGTACACGTCGAACAGTTCCACTTCCTTCAGCAGCTTCTTCTCGCTCTCGTAGGCTATCTTCTCGATGTCGGCAAACTTCACGCTGTTGTCCACCAGCAGGGCGAGGTCGCGTCGCACGGCGGGGAACTTTGTCAGCTCCTTGTATCCCACCTTCACCGTCTTCACGGCTTTCATCACCTGTTTCCAGTTGATGTCGGCGTAGTAGACCTCATTGTCGATGTCGAATGCCTTCTGTATCTTTCTGGAGACGATGCCCAGCATTGCCAGCAGCTTGCCGCCCTTGGTGTAGTAACCGATGGCTGTGGAGTAGATGTTGTTCTCCAGCGGAGCGACGTCCATCGCCTTCACACTGAGTCCCAGACGCTGGAAGATGTTCTCCACGTAAGCCTTCAGCTCGTACACCGAAGAGGCCTCGTCGGGGTGGGCCCACGAGCTTACCACACGGTTGCCGGTCACCCACAGGGCTATGTGCGAGTCTTCCTTGTAGGCCGCCAACGGGTGCTCGGCGTTCTTGGCATCGGCGTTGTAGGCGTAGCAGTTGCCACACTCGAAGAAGCGCAGGTCGGCGTTCTTGCGGTTGGCGTTGTGGGCGATGCTCTCCAGTCCGCCGAAGAGCAGGGTCTGGCGCATGCAGTTGAGGTCGGCGCTCAGGGGGTTCATCAGCATCACCAGGTTCTTGGCGGGATAGGTGTCCAGCTCGTCGTAGTAGGCCGCACGGGTTAGCGAGTTGTTCAGTATCTCGTTGAATCCCTGTCCTGCCAGCTGCTCGCCTATCAGGTTCTGCAGTTTCTGCCACTTGTCAATCTCGCCCTTGGTTGTCAGGCTCGACTTCAGTGTGTCGGGAATCTCCACATTATTGTATCCGTAGACGCGGAGCACGTCCTCCACCACGTCGCAGGGGCGCTGCACGTCCACACGGTAGGGAGGCACCAGCAGCGAGAGGCCTTCGGCATCTTCCTTCACCACCTTCATCTCCAGGCTCTCCACGATGCTCTTGATGGTGGCGGCAGGTATCTCCTTGCCCGTCAGCGAGTGCACGTAGTCGTACTTCAGCTCCACGGGGAAGTCTGCTATCGGATGTGTATAGAGGTCCTTGATGTCCATCGAGACGGTTCCGCCGGCCAGTTCCTTCACCAGCATGGCGGCCTGCTTCAGACAGTAGATGACACCGTTGGGGTCGATACCGCGCTCGTAGCGGAACGAGGCGTCGGTGTTCAGTCCGTGGCGGCGGGCAGCCTTTCGGATCCATGTGGGGTGGAAGTAGGCGCTCTCCAGGAAGACGTTCTTCGTCTCCATGGTGGTGCCCGAGTCCAGACCGCCGAACACACCGCCTATGCACATCGGCTCCTCGGCGTTGCAGATCATCAGGTCACGCTCGTCGAGCTTGCGCTCCACACCGTCCAGTGTGACGAACGGGGTACCTGCGGGCATCGTCTTCACGATGATGCGTCCACCCTTTATCTTGTCCGCGTCGAAGCAGTGGAGCGGTTGTCCGTAGGCGTGGAGTATGTAGTTGGTGATGTCCACGATGTTGTTGATGGGTCTGAGGCCGATGGTGCGCAGCTTGTCCTGCAGCCATGCGGGGCTCTCCTTCACCGTCACGCCCTTTATCGTCACGCCGGCGTAGCGCGGGCAGGCTTCGGTGTTCGCCACCTCCACGTCGATGTTCAGGTCGTGGTTGTCCACCGCGAAGCCGTCCACCGAGGGGCGGCTGATGGCCGTCTGCATGCCGTTCTGCACCAGATAGGCATAGAGGTCGCGTGCCACACCGTAGTGCGAGCAGGCGTCGGCGCGGTTCGGGGTGATGTCCACCTCTATCACGTAGTCGCTCTTTATGTTATAATATTCCTTGGCGGGTGTGCCCGTCACAGCGCTCTCGGGCAGCACGATGATGCCGGCATGGTCCGTGCCTATGCCTATCTCGTCCTCGGCGCAAATCATTCCGTTGGACTCCACGCCGCGGAGTTTCGATTTCTTTATGGTGAAGCACTCGTCGCCGTCGTAGAGCTTGGTGCCCAGTGTGGCCACCACCACCTTCTGGCCTGCCGCCACGTTGGGGGCGCCGCAAACAATCTGCACGGGGTCGCCGCTGCCCAGGTCGACAGTGGTCACATGCATGTGGTCGGAGTTGGGGTGAGGCACGCAGGTCAACACTTCACCGATGACCAGGCCTTCGAGGCCGCCTTTGATGGTCTGCACTTCTTCGACAGAGTCCACCTCCAAGCCTATGGAGGTGAGGGCTGCGGCCACCTGGTCGGCGGTCAGGTCGAACTGCACATACTCTTTCAGCCAATTGTAAGAGATATTCATATCTGACTATGTTTTATGTAATTTTCAAAAATAATGCGCAAAGTTACTAAGTTTTTTTGGTCTCGAGTAACTTCACACGATTTTTTTAGCGTCGGGCATGTTGAAACCCTGCGCTTAGGGAGCTCCACGGCAGCATCAGCCCTGCGTGTAGTCTCCTAGTATGGAGGTGCGTCGTTGGACTCCGACAGGAATTCGGGCGGTATGTCCGCCGATGGCGGTATCGGCTGCGGGGCTGCCGGGTCGCTGTTCATGCGCGACGACATCTGCATGCCCACACCCGGCATGGACGAGAGGCTCTCGTCATCGAGGTTCTGGAATCGGACATACTCGCCCCGGAAGCGGAGCTTTACGATGCCCGTGCCGCCGTTACGGTGCTTGGCCAGGATGATTTCCGCCATTCCGTGCGTGTCCTGGTTGTCCTCGTCCTGGTATATCTTGTAGTACTCCGGGCGGTGGATGAAGCACACCATGTCGGCGTCCTGCTCTATAGATCCCGACTCACGCAGGTCGCTCAGCTGCGGCCGCTTGCCCTGGTTGCCATCGCGGTTCTCCACTCCACGGTTCAGCTGGCTCAGCGCGATGATGGGGATGTTCAGCTCCTTGGCCAGTCCCTTCAACGACTTCGAGATGGTGGCCACCTCCTCCTGGCGGTTGCCGAAGGACATTCCGCTGGCGTTCATCAGCTGCAGGTAGTCGATGATGATGATCTTCACCCCATGCTCGCGCACCAGCCGACGTGCCTTCGTACGCAGCTCAAACACCGAGAGCGACGGCGTGTCGTCCACGTAGAGCGGTGCGTCATACAGGTTTTTTATCTTGTAGTCCAGCTGTCCCCACTCATAGTCCGCCAGCTGTCCGCTTCGTATCTTCTCGCTCGCTATCTCGCACACGTTGGATATCAGACGGTTCACCAGCTGCACGTTGCTCATCTCCAGCGAGAATACGGCCACGGGTATTTGGTAGTCCACGGCCATGTTCTTCGCCATGGAGAGCACGAAGGCCGTCTTTCCCATGGCCGGTCGTGCGGCTATGATCACCAGGTCGGAGTTTTGCCAGCCGGAGGTCTTCTTGTCCAGATCGTGGAATCCGCTTGTCAGTCCGCTCAGTCCGTCGGTGCGTGCGGCCGCCTTCTGCAGCATCGTGTAGGCGTCGTTTATCACGGGGTTTATCTGCGTGTAGTCCTTCTTCAGGTTCTGCTGCGATATTTCGAACAGCTTTCCCTCGGCCTCCTGCATCAGGTCCGCCACGTCGGTGCTCTCGTCGAAGGCCTGTGTCTGTATCTGGCTGGTGTAGGTGATGAGTTGTCGGGCGAGGTACTTCTGTGCGATGATGCGCGCGTGGTACTCTATGTGTGCCGACGACAGCACGCTGCCGCTCAGCTGCGAGATGTAGAACGGTCCGCCCACCTCGTCCAGGTCGCCAGTCTTCTTCAGCTGCTCCGTCACGGTGAGTATGTCTACAGGCTCCTGCCTCATGGCCAGTGTACTGATGGCCTTGTATATCAGCTGGTGCCGGTGTTCGTAGAATGTCTCCGGCCGCAGTATCTCGCTCACCAGCGAGTATGCGTCGCCCTCTATCATCAGTGCGCCCAGCACCACCTTCTCCAGCTCCGTGGCCTGCGGCTGCACGTGTTCCATGTCGCCCACCACAGCCGGTTCGCTGCCGCGTCTTGTCTGTCGTCTTCTTGTCGTTTCTCCTGGCATAACTTTTTTCTCCGTTTTGGGACTTCTCACCCCCTGTTCCACAGTCCGAGCACCTTACCGATGATGGGCGCCATGTCGTAATATTTGTATTCGGCCAGTCGGCCGCCGAAGACGACGTTCTCCTCCCGCTCCGCCAGCTGCCGGTATTGCTCCGCCAGGGCATTGTTGCGCTCGTCGTTCACGGGGTAGTAGGGCTCCATGCCCTCCTTGTATTCCGTGGAGTATTCCTCCGTCACCACCGTCCTCGGGTTGTCATACACCTGCTGACCCCTGCTCTCGAAGTGCTTGTGCTCTATCACCCGCGTGTAGGGCTTCTCGTGCGAGGTGTAGTTCACCACCGCGTTGCCCTGGTAGTTCGGCGTCTCCTCCACCCGGGTCTTGAAGCTCACCGTGCGCCAGTCGAGCTTGCCCAGCCGGAAGCCGAAGTACTCGTCGATGGCACCCGTGTAGACCAGCCGGTCGGCATACCGCTGCCAGTCCCTGTATTCCGAGTGGAAGAAGTCCACCCCCGTCAGCGTGTCCACGCCCTCCAGCAGACCTTCTGTCAGCCGGTTATATCCGCCCACGGGGATGCCCTGGTACTTGTCGTTGAAGTAGTTGTTGTCGTACACCAGCCTGACGGGCAGCCTTTTGATGATGAATGCCGGCAGCTCCGTGCACTTGCGCCCCCATTGCTTCTCGGTATATTCCTTAATCAGTTTCCCGAACACGTCCCGTCCTACCAGACAGAGCGCCTGCTCCTCCAGGTTCCGCGGCTCGCGTCCGTCCAGGGCCTTCAGAGCCTCCGCCCTCTGCTCGTCGATCTTCGCCTGCGCCTCCGCCGGAGTCTTCACGCCCCACATCCGTGCGAACGTGTTCATGTTGAACGGCAGGTTATACACCTCCCCCTTGTAGTTCGCCACCGGGCTGAATTGTATGGGATAGAACTCCACGAACGAGTTCACGAAGTCCCACACCACCTTGTCCGACGTGTGGAAGATGTGTGGCCCGTAGGTGTGCACGTTGATGCCCTCCCTGCGCTCGCAATAGATGTTGCCGCCCAGCTGCGGCCGTTTGTCTATCACCAGGCACTTCTTCCCTTCTCTCCTTGCCATGCAGGCAAATGTGGCGCCGAACAGTCCGGAGCCCACTATCAGATAGTCGTAACGCATATTCATGCTTTTTTTGATTGTTTGTCTGTGCAAAGGTAACGTCAAATTCCGAGCCCCGCAAACCTTTCACGCTGAAAATGCCAAGCGGGCCGGAGGTGGTGGCAGTCATCACTGCTCCGCACCTCTCCGGCCCGCTCCATATATTCTGCCGTCCGCAGCGTTTATAACATTCAGCCCAAAACCTAAAACACAACACCTTCAACCGTCCGAAGGACGAATGTGCGAAGCCAGGGCAAGTTTGACGCTGCAAAGGCAACATTTTGATAGAGCGCTTCTGGCGCACCATCAAGCAAGAATTTATGCCGCACGCTTATCAATAAACTCCAAAGGGTCATCGAACCCCTTCTGGATTTTACCAAGAAGAGAGTACGCTCGGGATAATCCGCATGCTCTCTTGGCAAACAAACGAAGTTAAACCCTGTCTAAAAATGGGGAGTACTATAGTCTGTTATTCTGCCACAAGAAGATCATCTTGTCGCCTTTGCGCTCAAGGTCTCAATCAAGTCCTTGTTCTGCTGAATGTGGGCTCGACTTGAAGCACCGAACAGGAC
>CAVINS010000097.1:0-776 GCA_963643925.1 Bacteroidaceae bacterium | reverse complement strand
CTCTCATATCCACCTCGTTACCGAGGCAGTATTTTAGAAAATCAAAATATATCATTTTTGCGTTTTATCTACATAAACTTCGCCCTGATGAACTGCGGCATCTTCCATGCCATCTTCATCAACTTTGTCAGTTTTGCAGGCTTGAAGCCGTAGCCTGAGTACACGCGGATGTCCTCCTGCCACATCTTCTTGCGCTTCGCCGCATCGGTGCTCATTCCACCCATGCGCATCCGCGTCACGAACTCCGGCAGATACGCCACCTTCAGGTTGCAGTTGTAGAGGTAGTTCACCAGCAGATTCGTGTCCGCCGCTATCTTGTACGATTCGTCATACAGTCCGCAGCGCATCATCACATCTCGACGGATGTAGCACGTCGGGTGCAGCGGCAACCAACCGCAGCGCACCTTCCATCGCGCATACCGTCCGCCAATCCACTTGCGCACCACCTTATTTATATTAGACTCATTCACGTAGATGCCGTCGGCATAGAGGAAGTCGCACTGCGTCTCCTCCATCCGCTTCACCACCTTCTCCACCGTGTCCGGCGAGAAGATAAAGTCATCCGAGTGGCATAGACCAATCACGTCGCCCGTCGCCATGCGAATGCCCTTGTTGATAGCCTCGTACATCCCATGGTCAGGTTCCGAGATAAACCTCACCCTGTCCTCATGTCCGGCGATAGCCCGGCGAATCACTTCCGCCGAGCCATCCGTAGAAGCCCCGTCCACGATGATATACTCAATGTCCGGGTACGTCTGTGAGAGCACACTCTCTAT
>CAVINS010000096.1:419-8520 GCA_963643925.1 Bacteroidaceae bacterium | reverse complement strand
AGCCAGCACGTAGACGTTCTCATAGGGGGCTGTCTGGGCGGTGCGGTCGTCGAGCACCTTCAGGATGCCGTCCTTGTTGGTCAAGTAGTTCCACTCGCCGTTCACGCTCTTGTCCCACTCGGTGGTGTTGTTGTAGAGCAGGGGTTCGCAGTGCGACGAGGTCATGACGATGCCGTATTTGTCGGCCACTTCGCGGTTGCCTTCTACCCTATTGAAGGCTATCGTCTTGGGGTGCATGGCCGGAGCCAGCATGTTTCCCTTCAGGCGAAGGATGAGTTCACAGATCTTGGCGTAAGTCTTGGGACCCATGTTGCCCACCTCCTTGTCGAAGGTGTTGGTAGCCCAGGGCTGCATGCCCCAGCCCTCGTCGTTGATGAAGATACCACGGTACTTCACACTGGGGGCTTTAGAGACAAAGCGCGCGGTGGCGACGTACACCTGGTTCTGGTGCTCCACAGGCACGTCGGTCCACCAGTAGAGGGGGCTGACGCCCATGGCCTCGGAGAGCGAGAACACACCATAGGCAGTGCCACGGCGGTCGCATCCGGCTATGACGAGAGCCTGCTTCACTTTCGGGCTCGGGTTGTCCACGGTCTGAACGATGAACTGCTCCCAACCGCCCTTGATGGCGGTCACATCCAGACGGCCGTCGCCGACGAGTTGGTCTATGGTCTTGTTCTTGCCGATGGTGCCGATGACCACCATGTAGGGAGCCGACTTTTGTTTGCTTGTGAGGGAGAGTTTCTTCCCTGTCACACGCTGCACATCCTCGGTGAACAAGCGGGCAGCCTCCTTCACCACGGCATAGTCGTCCTCGTCATAGTTCACCTGGGCTTTGGCGGACCGGGAAACGATGGGGAACGAGTTGCCGCCACCAGTGTGTTTCACCACAATCTGTCCTTTGGCAACAATTCCCAAGCAGAGGAATAATATGAGAGTTATATATTTCATACCTATTGTCATTCATTGAAAAAACCGGCCGAAGCATAGAGAGTTGCACCCCGACCGGCTAATGTTATGGATTTATTCGTAGCCTGGATTCTGTTCCAGCGTACCGCCGATGTTGGCCTCTATGGCAGACTGCGGGATAGGATACAGTTCGTACTTCTGCAGCATGCCGATGCCGTCGCCGTTGGTCTCCGCATTGGCGCAATTGGGGTTGCACTTCACCACGCGTTCATAGAGTTTGCCTGTACGCACCAGGGTGAGTCGACGTTTCTCCTCCACGCCCAGCTCGCGCATACGCTCGTCGAGAATGTAGTCCAAGTCCACTTTGGCAGCGTCCACCGGTTTGGCATGTGCACGGCCGCGCACCACATTGATGTCGTCAGCTGCCTTGTCTTTCTGGTTAAGCTTCAGATAAGCCTCGGCACGCAACAAGTAGGTCTCTGCCAAGCGGAACATGTATTGGTCTACGTAGGTGGTTCCTGCCAAGGACTTCAACAGGTAAGTCGACTTGTTGGAATAGAGCTCGTCCGGATGGTTATACGGAGTGGTTGCCTTCGACTGGTAGGCGTAGAGATAACGTCCGGGGATGGTCATGCTGGCACCCTGGCCTACAATCAAGTTTGCGGGCGGATTGTCCACGTCGATGGTGTCGATGCCGAACTTGGTGCGGAAGGATTCCTTGTGAACAGCGAACTTGCGTACAAAGTTGTGGTTGGCGTTGCGCATATCGCCTGTGAAGTCGTCCTCCCAAATGGTGTTGCTGAAGTATTTCGTCGAGATGCCCCAGCCGATGCCTCTACCGCCGGTGTAGTCGCCCACAGGCCAGTTGAAGGCTGCGTAGTCCTTGGTCACCTCCTTGCCGTCGACAATCTCTTTCACACGCAGTTTCACGTCGCGCACCATCGGGGCGCAGTGACGCTCGAGCATGTAGTTGCCGCCGTTCTTCAGGTTTGCCGTGGAGCTGGCGCCACCAGGCAGGTTAGTCTCATACTGGATGACCCACAGACCCTCGGTGTTGCCGACAGAGCGGTTCTGGTTGTTCATGCGGAAGAGGTCCCAATAGACATCGCCCGGAGTCTCTGTGGCGCGCGAGCCGAAGCGGTTCTGCATCAGTGCGAGCGCAGGGTTGGAGATCACCTTCGTGGCAGCGTCCACAGCCTCCTGGTTTTTGCCGACAGCCAGATAGAGCTCGCTCAGCAAGTGGTAGGCTGCCGGAGAGGATATCTCGCCGTCCTCCACTTTCGTGATGTCTGCCAGATGCTCGGCGGCGAACTTCACGTCCTCGATAGCTTGGCTGAGGGTCTCCTCGCGAGTGCTTCTCACATAGTCGGTCTTAGGTGTCGACACCTCCTCGAGCACGAGGGGTACACCGCCATAGAGGTAGCCCAGCGTACGGTAGGCCAAGCCTCTGAAAAAGCGTGCCTGGGCCTCCAGGGCGGTCTTGCTGTCCTCGACGAAGTCGGTCGTGGCCAAGCGAGTGAGTACGGTGTTGGCCTCGGCTATAATCTTGTAGAGGTTGTTCCAGTGGGTCTTGGGGATGCTGGCCGTAGGATTGAGGCCGGCGTTCAAGTTGCCGCCACGGTTTGCCGTTCCCGGTTCGCCGTCGTAGACCAAGTCCGTGCAGTAGATGTAGTCGAACGGAGTGTTCTCGTCCACACTGTAAAACTCCAGACGAGTCAGATTATAGAGGTCGTTGACTGACATATTGAAATCAACCTCGGTGGAGAAAGAGTTCTCGGTACTGTTGAAATCCTGAGGAGTCTCCTTCAGGAAACTGCTCTCGTTACAGGACGACAGCAGCAGTCCGGCCAACATGTATTTTACTATATATTTTTTCATAATCATTCCAGTTAAATTAAAGCGTTATGTTCAAACCAAATGTAAAGCTACGCAGCACAGGGGTGCCATAGTAGCCACCGCCAGTCTCGGGATCCCAACCTTTCCAGTCGGTGAAGGTGAGGAGGTTCTTTCCATTCAGGTAGAGGTTCACCTTCTGCAGACCGATGACGTCCACCCACTGCTGAGGCAGGTTGTAGCCCAAGGTGACGTCCTGCAGACGGATGAAGCTACGGTCCTGATAAGCTGTCGGCGAGATGGCTCCGGCGTTGATGGAGCGTGAGTAGGTAGCGTTCGGATTGCTGGGCGACCAATAGTCCTTTGCCAGTTCGCTGATGCGGTTCCAACGGCGTGCGTTGGTGTCACCACGTGTCACCGTCTCTGAGTTGGAGCCCAGATAGCCGTTCTTGCCACCCTGCACAGAGTTGAAGAAGAAGCTGAAGGTGAAGTCTTTCCAGCGGAAGGAGTTGAGCAAACTGAAGCGGTAGGCAGGGTCTTTCTTACCGATGATCACACGGTCGTCGACGGTAATCTTGCCGTCCTCGTTGGTGTCGCGTATCTTGTAGTTGCCCGGATGGTAACCTGCGGGGATGTCATCGTCCAACTGATAGATGCCGTCGATGACGTAGCCGTAGATGGCGGATGTAGATTCGCCGATGAAGAGGTTACTTGCCACCAGGTCATCCTCGCGTCCGTCGCCGTCGGAGTCTCTGCCAAGCAGGGAAACTATCTTGTTGGAATTGGACGAGATGTTGAACGTGGTTGTCCACTCAAAGTCTTTCTGCACAAAGTTGCGTGAGGTCAGCGTCAGCTCCACTCCTTGGTTGCGTATCTTTCCGATGTTGGTGCTGATGGATGTAAATCCTGTCATCGAGGGAATGGTCATGTCGTAGAGCAGGTCGCGGGTGGTGGTGCGATAGGCCTCCAACGAACCTGTCAAGCGGTTGTTCAGGAAGCTGAAGTCCAAACCGATGTTGAGACCTTCGGTTTTCTCCCACTTCAGGTCGGAGTTGCCCATGGTGCTCACCTTCTGGCCGATGAGGGTGGTTCCGCCGTCGCCGAAGACGTAGGCCGAGCTGGTGGACATGCGGGCCAGGGATTTGTAGCGTGTGGTCTGGTTACCGCTGATACCCCAACCGGCGCGCAGCTTCAACTGGTCCACCCAAGTGGGTGTGAACCACTTCTCCTGGGAGATGATCCAGCCGAGGGCCACGGAGGGGAAGATGGCGAATTTGTTGTTCTTTGCAAAGCCGGAGTATCCGTCGCGACGGGCTGTGGCGGTCACCATGTAGCGGTCGAGGTACTTATAGTTGACGCGCAGCATCTGATACAAGAGGGCCTCGCTCCAAGCCGATGAGCTGGTGTATTGGTCTGTACCGAGCGTCAGGCTGTTGTAACCAAGGGTCATACGGGTGAAGTTCTGTGCCATGGCTTCGGTGTAGTCCTGCTTGCGCTCGCTGGCACCGTAGAGGAAGGTGGCGGCAATGTCATGGTTGCCGAACTTGCCCGTGTAGTTCAGGATATTATCGATGGTGTAGTCGTAATACGTAGTGTGTTGCTTATAGGCTTCACCGTTCAAGCTGGCTCCGTAGGGGTCGGACTGCGAGTGCTGGTCGGTGCGGTAGTTGTTACCGTAGTTCAACCGATAGGTCAAACCCTTGATAGGCAGCTGAACCTCGGCGTAGAAGTTGGCGAAGAAGTAGTTGTGACGCTCTTTGTCGTCCACCGCCAGTGTGGTGAGGGGCGAGGGCTGTATGTCCTGGAAGGGATAGGCAATCACGCCGCCAGCCTCGTCGTAAGCCGGTGTCAAGGGGTTGGATATCATCACGTTCCACACGTTGGGCTGTGCACCGTCCTGGTTGACGAACGAGGCGAATGCCTGCACACCCAGGTTCAACCATTTGTAGGGTTTGGTGTCGAGGTTGATGCGGAGGCTGTTACGCTTGAAGTCGTCGTTGGTGATGTAGCCTTGCTGGTCGGTGTTGGCATAGGATAGCAGGTAAGATACCTTGTCCGTACCGCCGTTGATGCTAATTTTGTTCTCGAAGATGGAGGCCGTCTGTGTACACATGTCCCACCAGTCGATGTCGCAAGCTGAGATGCCGTCGGAGGTGGAGCTGTCCAGCATAGGAGCGTCCGGCAGGTAGTCCACCACGTTGAAATCGGGGTTCGGTGTGGTGTAGTCGGGACCCAGATAAGCCTTGTCGTACCAGAATTCCTTGGTGTACTGCAGATATTCCTCGCGGTTCATCGGGTGCAGGTTCTGCGTCGGTTCGGAGATGGAGTACGACGAGGAGAAGTTGATGCGTGTCTGTCCGGCTTTGCCTTTCTTGGTGGTTATCAGCAACACACCGTTGGCGGCCTGCGCACCATACACGGCGGTGGCACTGGCGTCCTTCAGCACGTCGATGGAGGCTATGTCGTCGGGGTTGAGCGACGACAGGGAGCTGTTGTAGATGATACCGTCGAGCACTATCAACACGTCGGTGTTGCCCGAGAGGGTGTTTGTACCGCGGATGGAGATCGAAGGTGTGGCTCCGGCTGAGGTCACCTGGCCTACGTTCAAGCCCGGCACGGTTCCCTGCAGCGACTGGATGATGTTCGTGTTCGGGGCTTTCTCGAAGTCCTTCAGGTTGGCGCTTACCACGGCACCTGTCAGGTCGGACTTCTTCATGCTACCGTAGCCCACCACCACCACTTCGTCCAGCAGTTTGTTGTCGGCTTTCAGGGTGATGAAGAGTTCCTTTTTGGTTCCGGGTTTCACCTCCTGCGAGATGTAGCCGATGTAAGAGATTTGCAAAACGGCGTCCGCAGGGGCGTTCAGCTCAAAGCGGCCGTCTATATCTGTGATTGTACCTATTGATTGACCTTTGATGGTGATGTTGGCGCCTATGATGGGCTCGCCTTCCGTGTCCTTCACGACACCTGTTACCTTGCTTCCTTGTTGTTGTTGCTGAGCGGCCATGGCCTCACGTTTCTTGCTCATCAGCATAATGTTCTTGCCCTCCATGGCGTAGTAGATGTTGGTGCCGTCGAACACCTGGTTCAGCACCTCGGCCACAGGGCGGTTCTTGGCGTTCACCTTCACGTTGCGGTTCAGGTTCACGTCGTTCACGTTGTAGACAAACAGGTAGTCTGTCTGCTTCTCTATCTCACTGATCACTTTATCGGCCGGCATGCTCTCCGCCACGATGGTCACCTTCATGGTCTGGGAGTACGATTCGGCTGCAAAAGAGGTTCCGGCAAAGATGAACAGTGCCAGGATTGTGTTTCTCATCATACGGAATAAATGTTTAATTTCGACAATAGATTCCTGATACAAAATATTTTTCATACTTTTGCATTACAAATTTTAGGTTCATTACTTAAGATTTCTTCTTGAAAGAGCTGCCAATGCTACATTGGCCACTCGCACATGGGATGGTGTTGCAGCACCGTCCCATTCTGTTTTTTCATAGATGCGTTGTGTGTTATTCCATAGGCAAAGTTTTGTTTTTTAGAGGTTAATTTATTGTTATCACGTTTGTCTCGTCATCCTTGGTGTAGGTGAAGCGGTTGTTCAGGCGCAGCACCTTCAGCACGTGCTCCACACCGTCCTTCGTGCGGAACTTGCCGGTGTAGCGGTTGTTCACTATCCGCCGGTTGTTCACCACGATGTCCACGCCGTAGTAGAGCTTCAGCTTCTCCATCATGTCGCCCACGGAGATGTTGTTGAAGCAGATGAGTCCCTCGCGCCACAGGAAGTGGTCGGTCTCCTTGATGGTGCCCTTCGTCAGCCGGTTGCCCTTCAGGCTCGCCATGGTGTTGGGCTCCAGCCTCAGTGTCTGCCGCTGCCCAGGTATCACTATCTCCACGGCGCCCCTCAGCAGGGAGGTCTCCCACACGCTATCCTCGCGATAGGCCATCACGTTGAACTCCGTGCCCAGCACCTTCACGTCGCACTTGCCGGTCTCCACCACAAAGGGTTGTCCGGCGTTCTTGGCCACGTCGAAGTATCCCTCGCCGTCGAGCTTCACACAGCGTGTGTCGCCGGTGAACTTTCCGGGGAAGCTCAGCGTGGTGCGTGCGTTCAGCCACACTCGGGTGCCGTCCGCCAGGCTCAGCTCCACCCGCTGCCCTGCCGGCACGTAGATGGTCTGCAGGGCCACCTGCTCGGCTGGCTGCGGCTCGCAGGGCCACAGCTGCAGGCCCACCCAGGCCACCGCCAGCACGGCGGCCACCTTGGCCACTTCCACACAGAGGCGGCGCATCCGGGAGTGTCCCTTCGCAGGCTGCCGCGCTTCCATCACCGGCTCGGTACGCCACAGGGCGACGTCGAACAGCTTGCGCTGAGCCATGTACTCGCGCATGTTGTCAGGACTCTCCTGAATCCACTGGGTCACGCAGCGGCTCTCTTCGTCCGTGGCGTTTCCTTCGATGTATTTTCGCAACAGCTCTACGTTCATTTTCGGGTCTTGTTTCATAGTAAACGATTCATCTTGCGGTTACCCTAAAGGGGTATGCATATTTTTTGGGAAAAAGTTGCCGTTGGCTCACGGCAAGGGGTTCGCCGGGGCGCCTCTCATTGGTCACTGATAGTAGTAGAAGAAGTAGAACAGGGGCAGATAGTCCTTCAGAGCCACGCGCAGCGCCTTCAGCGATTTGGTGATGTGATACTCCACCCCCTTCACTGTGATCTGCAGCTCGTCGGCTATCTCCTGGTTCGTCTTACCCCCGAAACGGCTCATCACGAAGGCTTGGCGTGTCTGTTCGGAGAGGGAGAGCAGCGTCTGCCTCACGATGGTCTCCACCTCGTCGGAGAATATCTCGTCGGGGTTGCATGCCTCCAGGGCCGTCACCCGCAGGGAGAGCTCGTGTTGCTGCCAGTCGGCCATTTCGGCCAGGGCGCGTCGCTTCACCTCCTCGTGGCGCAGGTGGTCCAGTGCCTTGTTCTTCAGTATCGTCAGCAGCAGCGGCATCATCCGCTTCTCGTCCATGGGGTTCACCTTCAGCTCGCCCCACAGTTTTATGAGCGACTCCGAGGCGATGTCCTCCGCCACCAGATCGTCGTGCACATAGGACTTGGCGAAGCGGAACGACCTCCGGTAATAAGCCGTATAAATCTCATTAAACGAACGCTCAGGCATCTTACATATTATTATATTAGAGTGTTTTTCATCCACCGCTCATCCGACGGCCGAGCAAAGGTAAGAATAAATATCCATTCACGGCAAAATTTTAGTCCAGATATTTCGGGTGGGCGAAAGGCTATGTCGCAGAGCGCTGCGAGGCGAGGTTTACCTTATATAATAAGGAGGAAGATTGCTGTTGCCGCTCA
>CAVINS010000096.1:0-409 GCA_963643925.1 Bacteroidaceae bacterium | reverse complement strand
ACGGCAAAATTTTAGTCCAGATATTTCGGGTGGGCTTCACTGCTCGCCCCTCTCCCACCGATGCGGCAGTCCGTCGTGTTTTCGGAGACAAAGAGACTAAAAGTGTTGAATGTTTTGTGTTTTGGAACAAGAGACCATAACGTTGAAAGTCGAATGGCTTATGTTTTAACGTTAGAATACCAAAAGTCAAAACAGCTCTCTCGGAGAAGTTTCTTCGGAACGGAAGAGTCCTGAGGCAGAAAAAACGATGAGCGTTGCAGCCGAAATGGCCTTCGCCGGAGCCGCCCCGCAGACAGAAAGCCGGAGATGCGAAGAGGCTTCTTCGAAGCCGTACAGTCCGACAGACGAGGTGGAACAAAACCGTTTTGTGTCGGAGAAGGAAGGTGATGAGAACCTCCTCCAAAACCAT
>CAVINS010000095.1:0-8526 GCA_963643925.1 Bacteroidaceae bacterium | reverse complement strand
TGAGGAGCAGGCTCTTGCCGAACCTGCGTGGACGGCTAAGGAAGTAGACCTTGCCTTCGTTGGCGAGTGAATAAATCATGTCAGTCTTGTCCACATAGACAAAGCCATCTTCTCTGATATTTGCAAAAGTCTGAATGCCGATAGGGTATTTCATACGCTACATTTGTTTGATTCACTGCAAAGTTACGGAATAATATTCACATCGCAAAATATAAAGGGGATTATTTTGTGGGGGTTGCCATGCGGAACGAATGTTTTGGGTTGTTGTGTTGGCAGTGCAGAGAAATGGCATGATGCGTTCAATCCATACACAACGCTCGAAACGTTAGCGAGCGCTCGATGCTCGAGCGTAACGTAATAGGAGCTAGCTCTCTCCGAGAGCGTTAAAGCGTGTGCTGATTTGTGCGCTGTAAACAAAAGCGAGCTAACGCTCGAGTGTCATCTTCTACGCTCTCGGAGAGAGCTGACTCCTAAGCGTGCGTTGATTTGTGCGCTGCAAACAAAGCGAACAAAGCCCGAGGCGTCAGTAGGTATAGAAGCGGAACTATCTATGCCCTTTGTTGTAAACAAAACATAAAACAGATGTCTGCATCAATGATTTTTATCGCTTAAGGCTTTGTAGTCTTGCGCGATAATTGTAACTTTGCAACTTAAAGGAGGTTGACGGAGGCTGACGGACATCTCAATGCGGGCGATGCTCGAGTGATTTGAAAACGAAGCGCTCGATGCTCGAGCGTAACGTAATAGGAGCTAGCTCTCTCCGAGAGCGTTAAAGCGTGTGCGGATTTCGTGCGTTGCAAACAAAAGCGAACGGCGAAACATTGCGAGCTGCGCTCGAGTGCTACCGTCTACGCTCTCGGAGAGAGCTGACTTCTACATAGCGAACAAGCTGATAGATTAAGTGAAACAGTAAAACAAATACATATATGCGATATACGAGAACGATGATTGTCGGAGCACTGGCACTGCAACTCTTTGCAGCTTGCTCCGAAGACGATACAACACAGGAGATGCAGACGGTGACGATGACCATCCCCGTCGAGGTCTATTCCTTCAACAGTGAGTTAGAGACCCGCGCTGCCAGTCAGGGTGACCCGGGCAATGACGTGGTCTTCGAACAACCCCTGTACCTTTACGTGTACGCGTGCGTGAGCGAGACGGATGCAAGTAACACCGCCACCTACGAGTTGCTCTACAAGGCGATAGCGCCTGCCCAAACCGGCGAGGACGACTCGCAGAACAAGTGGACGCTGGCGGACCAAGACACCAAGGACGAGCGTTGGAAGAAGGACGTGAATGTGACGTTCAAGATACAGGCGGCACTAACAGACAACAGCCGCGTGTTCGCCATCGCGTCTAGGGATGACCTGAGCGGCAAGTTCCAGAAGACATACAACGGAACACAGACAGGAACCGGACTCAGGAGTGAGGTTGAGGCCATGACCCTTGACCTCTCCGCCTTCACCTCCAGTCAGCTGAAGGACATATACTCCACACCGCTCGGCGACACCAACAACGGTGTGATAACGAGCCAGACTAACAACAACGTTACCACGCTCACCTGTTCCACGGTGAAGCTCTATCACGTGGCAGCCAAGGTGGACTTCACATGGGAGGTGTCATCAACGTTGCAGAGCACCACGGAGCTTGCCAGCATCACCTGTACGGGCTTGCCGACGACATGCAAGGTGTTTGAGCCGACGAATAACCCGATAACCGATGCGAATGGTATTGCGACAAATACCGGTTCCTGCATCGTGCTGGGCACAAAAAGCTCAAGTTCCACTGGTACGCCAAGTCCAGACCCGGTCAACGAGGTCAACGCTGGCAACAAATGGCTCGGCAGAGCCTACGCATTCATGTTGCAGCCGCCGACAGACGGAAAGATAAACTACACGGTGACATACGCCGGCAGCGCCAACAAGACGGCGACGACGAGCTGTATAACGCCAAGCACGTCAACATATAGTAACGTGTTCACCGGTTGGTACCGAGTAATCGCGACGGTGGAGTGAACGGGCTGAAAGCCCAGCTGCACCTAGCCCAGGGCAACGCCCTGGGTAACGGATACACACCACCTACCCAGCGCCCTGTAAGGGTAGCTGAATAAAAGCAATGGGTATGTAGCTGCCCTTACAGGGCGCACATGAAACGTGGGGAACGTGTTCCCAGGGTGCCGTCCCTCCGCTGACGCTCCAGGACTCTGCCCTGGGCTGGTAGTAGTTGCCCCTTCGGGGCGTCATTGCGAGCTGTCGCTCGAGTGTCATCGTCTACGCTCTCGGAGAGAGCTGACTCCTATTCTGCGCTCAATCCAGCCCGCCGCATGGATTCGTTTTATTCGTGTGATTCGTGGTTAAACAATACACCCGCCGCATGGCCTCGCCCCATTCGTCCCATTCGTGGTTCAGAATATATACAAAGTAGAGATAAAAACATAAAAGTAAGATATATGAACAGTAAGTTTAAGTTACATTGTTTATTGACATTCATGATGTTGACCTTCACCCTGGGTGCTTTCGCACAGTCCCTCGGTGCAGGGACCGCCAACATCCGTTATGTGTCAAAACAAGGAAAGTATGCCAACGATGGTCGGACGTGGGCAACGGCGAAAGCCAACATCCAGGATGCCATCAACGACCTTGTGGACAACGGCCTCACTGGCGAGGTGTGGGTAGCTGCGGGTACCTACACCCCGACCGAGAGTACCGAGTCGTCGGGCGGTAGCACCCTCAGCATGTCGTTCAAGATTCCTGCAGGCATCAAGGTGTATGGCGGTTTCCGTGGACAGGAGAAAGATGCCGACGGCACAGTGACATACGAAGGCGAAACCAAGTTGGAAGACCGCCAGGAGGTAGATGTGAAGTCCATGGGTAAGTATTACAAGAACTACACCATCCTCTCCGGCGACCTCTCCCAGACGGCAGAGTTCTCTTGGAACACCACCAAGGAGCAGTGGACCGCCTCGTTCTACGGCAACTGCTACCATGTCGTCACCTTCGCCACAAACGGCTTCGATGCCACTACTGGCCGTGCCAATGCCAACGGCGGCGGTAGCCAGTCGGCATTGCTCGAGGGCTGTATCATCGAGCACGGCAACGCCAACAACACAGAGCTTACCGGCCATCCGCACAACGCCTATGGCGGTGGTGTCTACATGGTGGAAGGTGCCCATCTGAAAAACTGCTGGGTGCGTGAGTGCGTGGCTTCGCGCAACGGTGGCGGCATCTATATGGACGGTGGCGGTTACATAGAGCACAGCATGGTCTCCAACTGCCAGGCAGTCGGTCTCGGCACCAGCTACGGCTATGGCGGTGGCGTCTGCATGGACGGTCCTGACACCTACAACAACATCCCGATGATTCAGCGCCAGAGCGGCATCGAGGGTTGTGTGGGCCGTATGGGTGGCGGTTTGGCCATCATTGCCAACGATACGCAAAACAACAACCAGTATAAGATTGCCTGCACGGCGATGCTTGTTGCCAACAACACTGCCACCACTGAGGCGGGCGGTGTGTATATGAACAGGGGTGGTGCCATCACCCAGATGACCATCGTGCGCAACAAGTGCAACGGTGCCGGTGTCACCCTCAACGGCATGACCACCGGACGTTCTGCCGGTGTCTACTGCCGCGACAACGCTGTCCTCGCCAACTCCGTGCTGTGGGGTGGCGCTTGCTCAGCCAACAACGACATTCAGTATGCCTCTTCCCGCTCGGGCAGCAGCCAGAGCCTGCGTCCTTACGTGATGTACACCTCGCTTACCAAGAGCGACTACACCGACTGGTCGGGTGTCATCAAGAACAACGTGACAAAGATTTCTGAAAATAATACATCTGCTGAAGGAACGGCCAACGCTTCCGAGGGCTACCCGATGTTCAACCACCCGACACCCAGTGCCGGCTATATACATTCACAACAGCAGCACCAGTTCTTCATTGACTACCCTTACACCGTCAAGGATAAGGACGGCAACGACATGACGCTTGAAGGCGATGCAGCCAAAGCCTACGACTTCCAGCCTACGTCACGCTCATCGCTCAACCACATCGGACTTGCTGTGGTCGACATCGACCGCAATGGCATGACCCCTGCCTACCAGGTGGACTACGACATCGTGGGCTCTCAGTTCAATCCTCGTCCTACACTCGGTGGCTACACCACCACGGGCATTACCATCAGGCCGCAGGTGGACGACACCAAAAAGGAAGTCAACTTCTATGTGGACCCGAGCAATGTCTCAGGTGAGGAGTCAGCGGATATCGGTAGCAGTTGGAACACTCCAATCCGATTCCTTGCCGACGCCCTGACGTTCATCAGCGACGACCAGGCAAAGACCACACCCGACTACTGCAAGAGCGACTACACCATCAATGTGTATGTGAAGCAGGGCACGGTGAACAACACCACTTCACGCCGATACACCCGTGTGCGCAAGACCGGCTTCGAAATACCGAGCAACGTCAATATTCTTGGCGGTTACCCGAGCACAAATACCGACACCAGCATCTCCGGGCGCAATCCTAATGTCTACATGACCTACCTCACCGGTAATGTGCAGGACGACTACGACCTGAACGTGATACACCTGCTGCGATTCAACGGCACCAAGAACTCCGTGATCAACGGTTTCTCCATCCGCTACGCCAACGCACGCAGTCTCATAGGTCGTGATGACAGCGGCTACACCAAGGGTGGTGCCATTGCCATGTACAATGCAGAGAACATCAAGATACTCAACTGTGGTATTGCAGGCAACACAGCATCGGAAGGAGCCGCCGCATACATCCACGGCTCTACAAACATCTATTTCGAGAACTGCATCTTCCACAACAACGAGAGTCGCACGGTGGATGACAAAGGCAACGTCACCTCCAACACGGGTAACGTCGTTGTGGCTACCGGTTCTGATGCCACCTTCTGTCACTGCGACTTCCTCCGCAACGTTGGCTTCGCCATCGACAGCTATGGCAAGACCAAAGTGGTGAACTCCATGTTCTATGCCAACATGAACGAACCGCTTGAGGACACGCGCAGCAATGAGGCAAAAGCACTCATGGCAGTGCGCCTCATGACCAACGACGATGGCACTCGTGGCACCTATGAGGGCAACCACAACCTCTACGACGTGAAGTCACAGGGTCAGCCGTTCATGACAGGTCTTGACGCTACTAACGAGGCCATCCTCACCTTCACCTACAGCGAGACCTCGCAGACCTATCCGCGCTTTATCAACCCGACGAAGAACGCCGGCGTGAACACCAGCGGTGATGCCACCTACTATGGCCGCACCATCTCCTTCATGCCCCACAACAACAACCCGATGGTCAACCGTGCCGCCACTGTGGACAACACCGGCAGCAACAACACCGACCACACCACATGGGGCACCGACATGACAGGTCTCGTCACCCGCGACTACGGTGGCCTGCCCGACATCGGTGCTTTGGAGAACCACGAGGTCATCTCCATCGACGATGTGGACAAGAAATACTCCGACGGACAGAAGGCCTACGGCACGGTGATGTATGTGCGCGACTACAACAAATACACCTACAATACCGATGGTTCCGTAAAATCTACCACTAAGGACGAAAGCATAACCCACGCTGACGGCACCGCCCGCGACGGCTCGTCATGGGCGAATGCAATCAATGGTAATGCTCCTTACACCTTCACCTACACTTACTCAAAGACGACAACTCCGAGTGCCGTGCTTACCACTCCCACGGCGAGCACTTTGGATAGTCCCACCACATTCAAGATAGGAATGTTGTACAATAATACTCCTGGCAATGCCGTGTACTATGCAAAAGCTGTCACAGGAGACTTTATTAACAGTACGACAGATGTAACTGCCGGTGACGACTTCGTCTTGATTAGCGATGGTAGCGGATATTATTACATCTATGACCTGACTGCAGAGAAGTATGTATATTATACCCAATCATATGCGGGCGCAAATACAGTGAAGTTGTCTGCCAGCAACACTACAAACGCCAAGTGGCGTCTAAGATCTATCAACACAGGCTCCACATATCGCACCTACTGCATCCAACCAAGTGTGACATCGAACAGTGTAAGTTCTGCGTCTTGGAACTATCATGGAGGTCCTGGTAATAATCTCGGTCTTTATTCGGGTTCTGATTCTAATGGCAAGTGGCAGTTCGTTACTGTTAGTGCTCCCCAAACTACAACTTCCACAGAAACCAAGAGCATCAACGGTTTGCAGTATGCGGTGAGCAGTGTGGAGAGCGAGATGGCAAAGAGTTACACAACCCGTACCACAGTTCAGTCAGAGGCATCTGTGGCAGGAACTTTTACCACGGCTCATACTTACCAGGATTTGCCCGACGGCTATAAGGAGCGTGAGGTATGGGTGGGAGCAGGTATCTACACTTGTACCACAGGCTACGAGGTGCGCAACCACGTGAAGGTATATGGTGCGTTCCCAAAGACTGGTACGCCAGGTAAGAACGAGCGCCATCCGCAGCTCACCACAGACATCACCTTGTCTACAGCCAATCAAGGATTCACTGTGTCGGACTATGAGACCATACTCCAGACAAATTCAACCAAAGGGGCTACTACTTATAATCTGAGTGTGCTCAGCCAACCGTTAGAGTGTCGCGTCACTACCGACCACAACACCAACGTGCCTGCTGACCGTGTAGTGTATGAAGGTGCCGAATGGGACGGCTTCACCATACGCTATGGTTATAAGACTGGCATATCACCAGTCGGAAGCGGCGGTGGTCGTGACGGCGGTGCTGGTCTGCGACTCTATGAGAATGTGACCGTGTCCAACTGTGTTATTCGTGACAATCAAATGAATGCGAATAATGGTAGAGGACGTGGAGCAGCTGTCTATGTTGATGGTTCAACAATAACCAACTGCTACATTATGAACAATACTGGTTTGGCAACTGGCAATGAGTTGTATGGTGGCGGAATGTATATGATAAAGGGTACCATCTACAACTCTGTTATTACTGGTAATACGCTCAGCGGAAGTGGAACCAAATTTGGTGCAGGTGCTTTCTTCGAGTCTGCCGACTTCTTCAACAACACCGTGGTGAACAATACCGGTGCCGGTTCCCTTGAGGTGTGGACTGCTTCAGCAGCCGAAGCTCACTTGACACTTTACAACTCCATCATTATTGCTGGTACCAACAAACTTGTTGACCGAGGCAACAGCACCGTCATCACGTTCAAGAACTGTTTCCTGCAGAGTACTGCCACTTCCAATAGTGCCAAAAACAATACAGATTACTTAGTTGACGAGACAAACAAATGGTATTGTGGTTCTGCTTATTCCGCTGCTACCTACAACCCATTCGCCAAGTCATATACCGATGCAGTTAACGACTACGACTTCCGTATTGTACAGAAGGACGTGTATAATGCGGTGAACGCGGGTACACAGGACATCACTATTGGCGGAACGGCCATCACCATCCCGAGCTCCGATATGGACTACACCGACCGTGTGCAGGACTGCGAGATCGATATGGGTGCCTTCGAGTATAACGGTGCCTACAGCATCCAGCCCGACACGAAGACACTGTCAGGTGCTGCCATCTTCTACGTCACTCCCGAAGGCCGTGGCAACGCGTCGGCTACCAACCCCGACAACGCTGCCTGTGCAGCCAAACTGCAGAAGGTGCTCGACGCTGCTGGACGTTATAAGTTCAACACTCCTGCTGCACGCGTCATCGTGAAGGTGGCAAACAGCAAGTCGCTTGCTGATGCAGGCTCTTACTTCAAGTACTACGCCTGCCGCACCACCGATGCCAACAACGACGACGTGCGCATCTGGTCCATCATCGTGCCGCGCGGCGTGGAGGTGTGGGGCGGCTACACCGATACCTTCACCTCTTCCGACGACAACGGCTTCTACACCAAGGACAGCAGCGGCAACGTGACCGACCGACGCGACATCACTGGCAACCCCACCTATTTCGACTCCTATTATTATAACTCGAGCGAGAAGGCCGACGCCTACACCTATCATGTGGTGTCGTTCTCCGACAAGGTGTTCGACGGTGATGGCAATGTCTATGGCACTGCTGACTATACTGCGAGCGGACTGGCAAGCAGTAGCACCTACACAACCGGCGACTATCTGTCGATGAAGAATAAAACCACCGACCGTGCCGTCATCGACGGTATCTTCATCACTGGTGGTAATGCCGATGCCAAGACTGCCACTTCCGAGGTGAACATCAACCAGTATGGCGGTGCAGCCATCGTGACCGACTATGCCCACGTGCGCAACTGTATCGTGCGCAACAACGAGGCTACCTACGGCGGTGCACTCGCACTCACCCACGGAGCCCTCGTCTCAGGCTGCCTCATCGACCAGAACACTGCCGACTATGGTGGTGCCATCTACGTGTTTGAGAATGGAGCCAAACTCTCCGACGGAACGGTGATCGCATCAAAGGCAGGCACAGGCGAAGCCATGGACAAGAACATGGCGCACGTCTACACCTCCACCATCGTCAACAACCTTGCCAACCAGCAGGG
>CAVINS010000094.1:0-8567 GCA_963643925.1 Bacteroidaceae bacterium | reverse complement strand
GCAACTGGCTGTTTGATGATGAGCGGTTTTGGGACATGGAAAGTGAGGAATTGAAGCCTTTGTTGGATTTTCTAAAGGCTCATATCGTGTAAAAAAAGCGGGGACGCTTATCACGTCCCCATAACAAACAAATGTCTTCCACCTTAGCGAGGAGCGTGCGCTCGTTGCGCACCGGTCTCCACCGACTAACATCGGAAATTTTCTGTTATCATATACAAAGAAATAAGAATACAAATAATTTGTTTTTTAGTTCGAATACGAAGATTTATTTTTCTGAACACAGACCTCGCACATTAGAATATGAGCCGGAGAGGGAACCATAAATCGCGACACACAAAACACGCCCCGCCAGAGGTGTTCGCGCCTTGCTTCAGCCGTCTAAGAGAATGCGGACTACAGCATATAACGTTTCATGCCGGAGAGGATTTCTTTCATATTCTTAGTGGTTTGAGATACATCTACGAGACAATGCTATTCCTGCAGATGACAGCAGGCGACCGCATAGGGCATGCTACCGCTGCCGGTGTAAATGCAGCACTTTGGCACAAGAATATCGGCGACCAGATTTTAATGCGTACGGAGACATATCTTGATGACCTCATATTTTCCTATCATCTGATAGCAGGGCATATGGGCAGCCCCCTTGCTCGTCTGTTGCCACAGATTGCGTTGACTGCACTGGGGTATGCTTCAGACGTATATCCGACCCCTCGCTGCACCATGCATGACTTGATTGAAGCATGGAAGTTGAGATGTTCAGACCCACGACAATTTCTTGTCGAAGATTCATCTACAAAGACAGACGGAAACGCAGCGGATTTGTTTTTGCAGTATCACTCCCACGGCGGTCAGATGCGAGGTGCAAAAGTAATTAAGGTAAATGTGAATGAGATATTCTCAGACGAAGACTTGACACTCCTGCAGCAGATGGTTTTGGAGGAGATGCACCGCCGGCAAGTGGTTATAGAAACATTACCCACTAGCAATGTGATGATTGGTCATCATCATGATTTCTCCACCTACCACCTATACAATTGGTATCTGTGGAGCAGACAAGGGCTAAAAGTCCCTGCAATTGTAGTAGGCACAGACGACGCCGGCATCTTTGCCACCAATATCTACAATGAGTATTGTCACATCTATAGCCAATTTGTCTTCGACAAGGGACTGGCTCCGCAGGAGGCAATGACATTCATACGGCAACTCTATCACAATGCAGAGGTCTATAAATTTTGAATTAGAAGAAAACTATGTCAAATCAAACAGCTGATAATAACAAACGCATAGCGAAGAACACGCTGCTGCTCTACTTCCGCATGCTGTTCCTAATGTTCATTGGCCTTTTTACGAGCCGAATCAATCTACAGTCATTGGGGGTAGACAACTTCGGCATATATAATGTCGTAGGTGGTGTCGTTGCAATGTTTCATATATTTACTGGTTCGTTGGGAGTAGCCATAAGTCGGAATATCACATTCGAATTGGGTAAGGGAGATAAAGAAAAATTGAACATTGTGTTCTCTTCCGGCGTTACAATTCAGATTGCTATGGCTATCTTGATTGTGATTGTTGCTGAATTGGCTGGCGTCTGGTTTCTTAATGAAAAGATGGTTATACCATCTGATAGATTGTACGCAGCGAATTGGGTGCTTCAATTCTCAATAGTGATGTTTGCTATAAACCTGATTTGTGTACCCTATAATGCATGTATTATCGCGCACGAGAAGATGTCTGCATTCGCTTATATCACCATCTACGAAGCTATAATGAAATTGGTTATCGCATATACGGTATTTATTACACCCTTCGACAAATTGATAACTTATGCCGCATTGTTGCTGTTGTTGTCATTATCGCTGAGATTGATTTATGGAATATATTGTTCCAAGAAGTTCGAGGAGTGTCATTACCGTTTAGTGTTTGACAAGGGAATGCTCAAACAAATGGGAGGATTTGCCGGTTGGACAATGATTGGCAATCTGGCATACGTTGGATACTCTCAAGGATTGAACGTTCTTTTGAACTTGTTCTTTGGTCCTTCTGTAAATGCAGCAAGGGGTGTTGCTATGCAAGTCAATGAAAAGGTGTCTGCATTTTGTACAAACTTCCAGATGGCATTGAATCCACAGATTATAAAGAGTTATGCTGCAGGGGATTTGGATAGAATGCACACTTTGATATATGCAAGTTCTAAATATTCATTCTTTTTGCTGTTGTTGTTGTCTCTTCCCATTATAATAGAAGCTCCTTCTATTCTTTATTATTGGCTAGGTGAATATCCAGACCACACGGTTTGGTTCGTTCGTTTGATATTTATGGTTCTTATGATTGATGCATTGGCAAATCCTCTATCTGTAGCAGCACAAGCTAATGGTCATATAAAAAGGTTTCAGATTGTAGTTGGGACAATTCTACTATTAATTGTCCCTTTTGCTTATGTGTCTCTGAAGTTGGGCTGTCAACCGGAGTCTGTTTTTGTAGTACATTTAATAATTATAATAGTTGCTCAAGCTGCTAGACTAATGATGATAAAAAATATGATTTCATTGAAGATCAGAGAGTATGTTTATAAGGTTATAATGCGAATTATAGCAGTTGTGGCCATGTCGATAGTTGTTCCATCTATTATGCACATTTATTTAGTAGGCAACTTTGTAAATATGTTATTTACATGTTTAATGAGTTGCTTAAGTGTTATTGTAAGTGTGTATGTTGTCGGATTCACGATGGATGAACGGGGTAATATTAAGTCTAAAGTCTGTAATTTCATAAATAGAAGAAGATGAAGTCAGAAAAATTATATTGGTGGAAGGACGAAAAAAACTTTGGTGACTTTGCTTCTTGGTATATCGTTAGTCATTTAGCTAAGAACAAAATCGAATGGGCTTTTCCGCAAACTTGTGTCCATACCGATTTTCTTAATTTTCTTCGTTCTATAAAATACGGAAGACAGTTTAAGTTAAGTTCTTACGTCGGGTATGTATATCCTTGGCAAAGGGCACTTTTTGCAATAGGGTCGATTTTAGATTTTGCCAATTCTAAGACTATAGTATGGGGTAGTGGCTATAGAGAGTATAATAGTCATTATAGAAATACGAATGTATTAGCGGTTCGTGGTAAATTGTCTCTAGACAAGCTGCCTTCGTCAAAAAAAAATAATGTCGCATTAGGCGATCCTGGGTTGTTGCTTCCATTGGTGTATGACAATCCCCAGAAACAAACATCAGATGTTACAATAATTCCCCATTTTGTGGATTATTCCTATTTTAAAGGGAAGTACTCTTCGAGTTATGAGGTTTTGGATGTACGAACAACTGATTTGGAGGGAATGATAGATAAAATACGCAAAAGTAGATATGTCCTGTCCTCGTCATTACATGGACTGATATTTGCCCACGCATATGGTATTCCTGCCCTATGGATAAGACATAATTATGTTAATTCTTCTGATTTTAAGTATTTTGATTATTTTAGTGCAGTAGATATTCCTGCTTATAAAGGAGAAAGTGACGATGAAAAATTATTATCATCGTTGAGTTCGATTGAAGATTATTTCTTAATCAATGTAGATAAAGCCAATATAAAGAATGAGACATTGAAACGAGTTCAACTGAATTTACTAGAGTCATTCCCATATGATTTAAAGCCCCAATATAATAATCTTATAAGATAGAGAATGAAATACCTAATAGTACAAGATTGGTCCAATACACATGGCAACCATGCGGGTATGAAGCACATGTGCGACTTGCTCGTAGAGAAATACCCTGGCGAGTATGAAATGTATGTCAAGGAATGCCCTCGAACATGGAAGAGTCCACACACATTTTTTGAAAAAGTACGTTGGCGCCTGTTCGATAGATATGCGCAGAAAAAGTACCGGACACAAACGTTTCAAAAAGAGTATCTGCAACTTTGCAGCCCAATGTTCGCCAAGCTGAAAGACAATGACGAGATTTTCCTCTTGGAGTACCTGTTACCTTGGGCTTCACAATATGAACTGGCATGCTACATTCGCAATCACTATCCGAAAGTGAAGATATATGCGCTCTCCCATCTTACATGCAAGTATTTTGATGAGATGACGGCCAAAGAGCCCGGTTTGATTGCAAAGTGGGAAAAGCCTACAGACAAGATGCTCACGTTGGGTTCTTCTCTTTCCGCTTATTTCGAGAAAGCAGGAGTGCCCAAAGAGAAGATTAGTACAGGCTTCCATTATGTCGATTCCGACTATTATCATAAGCAGACAGCCGTTGAGGTTCATTCGCCACTGAGAGTTATTATGATTGTCGCTAACCAGGCAACGGGAAAAGTAAAGAAATACCAGGCAGTATGTGGCACTACGCTGATAATGATTCTTCCTGTTTCATACGTTGCACTGAAGTTGGGTATGCCTGCCTATTCCGTGTTTATCATACATTTCATTATGGAGGCCGTGTGCCAGTTGGCTCGTATGATAATGCTCCGTCCATTAATTGGGTTACGAGTTCGCGACTACTTCGTCCATGTCTACTCCAAGGTATTCATCGTCGTTGCAGTGTCTGCCATAGTTCCAGCTATAGTCTATAACATAATGGACGATACAATATTGCGTTTCTTCGTCGTTTGCGCTTTATGTGCCACATCCGTTGCTTTAGTTGCTTACAGCATCGGATTGACACCAAACGAAAAGGTGTTTGTATTGGCCAAAGCTAAGGATACTCTTGGAAAGTTCAGACACAGATAAGTCCCTAACATAATGTAACATATGAAAGCAAATAAATCGCAATCAATCTTTACCCCCCCCTATAAGCAATATCTTATAGGGTTAGTTGTGGGTGTTGTTATTTCTGCAGCAACAATGTTCGTGCTTGCACGACACTATCATGCTACTCCAGTAAGCATCATCAACAGCAACCCAACATGGGTGGGATGGTCGGAAGAACGTTATCAGTTCGGTATGAACAAGTACGACGTGCCCGAGCCGACGAGGGTGAATGGTCCTCTCATCAGCGATGGCACAATCATGATGTCGGGCAATCCCAAGGATATGCGTTGGGGATTCCACGTGCTTGAAGGCTACGCCAATGATGGTAAGAGCCGCATCACGATGCTTGTCAACAAACATGAGGAAGAAGGCAAACCTCTTGCTGAACTCTATTACTACGGTACGGCATACAACCATCATAACGAGGCATACAACTGGTTCAAATTCGGCAGCGATGTAAAAGGGCATAGTTTTATGTTCTCTCGAGACAAGGCAATTTCCTTTGGTTCGCACGACTTTCGCAGCGTCATTGAACTAGCAGCAATCTCTCCGAGCAAGGACATTGACACACGCTATAAGACTATAGAGGAGATTGACTCTATCTTTGAGCCAAACGTGCAAGCAGAAGAAAACGCACGTTGCGTGCTTTATCTGGCCTTGAAGAATGCAAGAGACGGAGCCATGTTTTACAACAAAGATACCCAGCGGATTGTTTGCAAGGTAAATGGCCAGTGGCAGAGCGTGGTGACAGAGAAGACTGATATCGGTTTCTGATAGAATGATAAACTGTTTATTGATAAAACAAGCTTAATAAGTCGTGAGTATCAAGAACTTAACAAATGTAAACGGGGGGGGGTATTGCGCTGGTTGCAATTCGTGTGTACAACGCTGCCCCAAGCAGTGCATCTCCCTGAGCGAGGACAGCGAAGGGTTCCTCTATCCCCAGGTGGACGAAAGCGTATGCACCGAGTGCGGACTGTGCGAGAAGGTTTGTCCTGTTCTCAGTCCGCAGGAGAAGATTGCGCCGCTTTCTGTAGTCGGAGCGAAGAACCGCAACGACCAGGAGCGTATGGACAGCAGTTCCGGTGGCGTGTTCCTTCCATTGGCGAGAGAGGTCATCAACAAAGGTGGCGTAGTGTTCGGTGCAGTCTATGATGAGGCATGGGAAGTGCACCATGTCTATACCGAGACAATCGAAGGCGTCTATCCTATGATGGGCAGCAAATACCTTCAAAGTCGAATTGAGAATACCTATCGTGAGGCTGAGGCTTTCCTAAAACAAGGACGTGAGGTCATGTTCGTGGGCAGTCCCTGCCAGATAGCAGGTCTGCACGGTTATCTACGCCATAAGGATTATCCCAATCTCCTGTCTGTTGACTTCCTGTGTCATGGCGCACCAAGTCCGGGTGTATGGCGACAGTATTTGGCAGAAACATTCACTGGAAAAGAACAGAAAGATAAAAAGCCGCCTTTGGCGGCCGCTGGAAAAAATACCGTTTTGCTTTCATCTCTAAATGCAAAGTCCCCCATAGGGGACATTAAATTTAGAGATAAGACCGAGAGTGGCTGGAAAAAATACCGTTTTGTTGTCCGCCAAAAGTCCGCCTCTAAGGCGGACAAAAATTCCGTTTTGTTGTCCGCTATACACCGAGACAATGTGTATATGAGAGGATTCCTCTCTGACATCTACCTGCGCCCATCATGCTACGCGTGCAAGTGCAAGAACGGAGCGAGCCACAGCGACCTCACCATAGCCGACTTCTGGGGCATCCATCTCGTTGCTCCCGAGTTCGATGACGACAAAGGTGTAGGATTGGTGCTTGTCAACACCCCGAAGGGCAACGACTATTTCAGCCGGCTCGATATGGACCTTTTGCCAACCACACTTGAGGTGGCACACAAATACAACGGCGGCTTCAACGAGCATACAAAGGCACATCCCAAACGGGCCAAGTTCTTTATCTTGCTGCAAAAGGGCAAGACAGTAGAGCAAGCGGTATGTGCTTGTCTGAACGTACCGTTGTATAAAAGAGGCATTGCAAAAGGCAAGCGAGGAGTGAAAAAGCTCCTCAAACTCATCCTCGGCGACAGCGGAGTGGCCGTTGTCAAGAAAATGATGGTAAAAGCATAAAAGAGCAGGGCGTTAGGCCGGGTCTAAATAGAAAGACATAAAACTTCGCTTCAAACACAACAGTCTAGACTGATAGTAAGCAATATAACACAGAATTATAAGTAATTCAAGACCAAACAATGTTATTATGACAGATATTACGACCTTTATTTGACATCATATGCAAAACAAAATATACTACGGGGAGTACACTCTTCAACATTGGATTAAGCTCATGCTGACCAGTAACATAATATTGCCTCAATACCAGCGACATTTCGTATGGAAAGAACGTGATGTAAAGAGATTGCTTCAGTCTCTTAAGGATGGGCAATTTGTTCAACCTGTTACTATTGCCCTATACGCAGATGGTAGCAAGAAAGAAAATCTGATTCTTGACGGGCAACAGCGACTTACTTCTTTGTTGTTGGCTTACATTGGGTATATTCCTGATACAAAGAAGTTTGAGACAGACAATGAAGAAAGAGTTGCAAAAGAGGATGACAGTGCTTTAGATGAGGAGAACACGTCAACTGAGGGGATTTTGTGGCAATACACAGAACTTCTCAAGTATGGCAAGACCAAGATGGATATACTGTCCAAAGTTCAAGCAGATGACAGATATATACAGTTCGCTGATGATGTACTTGCCATCCTTGACGACAAGTTTTTCAAAAGCACTTATCTGGGCTTCTCTTATGTGGTTCCAATCAGTAACGATGCTGCTACTATACAGAACAATTTCTCGCAATTGTTTCGTAACATCAACTATTTCGGCAAGAAACTTGATCCGATGGAAAGCCGCAAATCACTATATTACCAAAATGCAGTCCTGACCGACTACTTTGAAGGAAAGTGTGAGGATGGAACAAATGTTCTATCAACGCTGAAGATTATGGAGGGTATTAAGCTAACCAATATAGACTTTATTCGTTATTTATCTACGCTATCACAGTTCTCTTCTTTACGTTCTGGCGATGATGGTGTTATGGTCGGATATTCCGCATATAGTTCCCGAGAGAGCTATTATGCAGATTATGTGTCTCACATTCTTGGCTTAGAGCAAGAATACAGAGTAAAAAAGTTCGACGACTTTAAGTTCTCCGAGCGATTTCCAAACAATAATTGGAAGGAACGTTTCAAGAACGTGAAAGATTCAGTGGATAGACTGAAACCAATTATGTCATTGAATGACAAAGACGCCTTCTCAGCATATTACGAAGCAGATATTTGGCTTTTCGGTCTGCTGTATCACATATTGTTCAACGGAAAAGCTCTCAATGATAGTCTAGATACAGACAATAATGGAAATGCAGATTCCCTAAAACATAAAATAAAGAGTTTTATCGAAAGCGTGCGGAACGACACCACAATCTTGAAGAACGCAAACAGATTAGGAAACATTAGGAAGCGTCTCATAAAGTCATGCGAAATTTATTCCAACTATGTACATTAGCCACCACGCGGATTTTATATTGTCCCCTTTGATTAATATTCTGCAAGGAGGAATTTTGGCAAACAAGAGTATTGGAGATGGCATAGAGTCATATCCGATGGGTGAATATATTATGCAGTCTCTATTCTTGAAGATGACAGGTGCGCAAGAGCAGAAGATGAAGTGCATTTGTTGGGAGATGGCGGCTATAGATTATGATTACAGATACGAATACCTCAATGACAAGAAATACGGGGAGCATTCAACTATTAAAG
>CAVINS010000093.1:378-8843 GCA_963643925.1 Bacteroidaceae bacterium | reverse complement strand
GGCTGAGTAGGGTTACACTGTCGAAGGAAACGTATGCGGGTGCCCCTGCCGAAGGCTCAACAGGGCCGCAGAAGCCGGAAGGTGCTGGCGAAAAGGAAACGGAAAAGCAACCTACTGGAAGCCCTTCCAAAGAACCGAATAACGCCGAGGAGGGCAAGGGGTACTCCATCGTCCCGTCTACCTACACCAACAAGAGAGGCAAGACGAACGCGGTATCTCTGCTTACGTTTGACCACGACTTAACCGCCGACCAAGAGCGAGCCGTCAAAGAGTTTGCCAAGGAACGAACTGGTGAGGAACGCTTTGCCCCTGCCCGTGGTTGGAAAGACCGCGAGAACGGAGGCTGGATATTCCGCAACGAGGAAGACGCACGCAAGGCTGCTGAAATGGTAGGCAATGAAGATGCTGTGGCAGACCGCCAGCCGCTGACCGCACAGGAGCTGCGTGATGCTGTTGAACCGAAGAAGCCTGCGACACGGAAGAAAACTCCGGCAAGGAAGCCCGCAAACAAGGTTGAGATAGACACGATTTTCGACAATCCGGAAGTTCGCGAGCATGATTGGTCGCAGTACAAGAAAGGTGACGTGTTCGATTATGAAGGCTTCAAGTCCCGCTATCTGTTTGCAGAAATAGACAGCAATGGGCATGTAGAAGGTGTAACCGTAGAGCATCTTGACGAGAATGGCAATGCTGATGGCCGTGAGAGTGTGCCGCCATTGATGTTCATTTATCATTACAAGAAGGTAGATGCTGGGGAGAGTCGTGCTGAAATCGCCGAGCCACATCCGGAACTGAAGAGGTCTGACCGGAGTTTCCTTATGGACGAAGGCAAATCAGCATACATGCTGGCCGCCTCTGAAGCCAATCCTTTTGCTTCGTTCGGCGGCAAGTCTTCGCCTGCTGACGAGCACTTTGAGCGCTTCAAGGAGAGATACCGTGATGCTGTAGGCGACTACATCTACAAGCAGCACGAGCCATACCTGAAAGACTTCTTCGACTATTTCGAAAAGACAACCGACGCACGCCTGCAGAAGCCCGCAGAACCCATCAGAGAGGAGAAGCCGCAGTATGAGGTAAGCGATGAGGAGATGAACGGACTGATGAACGACATCCGCGACATTCTCGGCATTGGTGACGACGAGGGCGATGCCGGTCTGAAGTTCCGCGACCCTGATGAGCTGACCGCAGAACAGCGCCAGAAGCTCATGTCCGTCGGCCAGCGCCTGGCAATGGCTATGGTGGAACGTGGCAACGAATCGTTTGGCGACTATGCGTCCATGATGGTCAAGGCGCTTGGCAACAAGGTACGCCCTTGGCTTAAGGCATTCTATGGCGGCCTGGAGTATGTCCCCGGTTATGACAAGTACGCCCTTACTCCCTACGAAGACGTGAAGGCCTTTGATGTGGAGAATTTCGACAAGCCGCAGCACAATGTGCTTGCCCAAGCCGACATGCTCGTCGAAGAGAGCAAGGCGCAGGTGGTGGCAGACAAGGCGAATACAGAACTTAAAGAAATAAGAAATGAACAACGAAAAGAACTTGACAAGCAAGCAGAGGCAGACACAGCAGCTCTTGCAAGCGAAGCAGAGACTGTTGCAGGCGAAGCAGCAGCTGTCGCAAAGACTTCGCGAGATAGACGAACAGTCTGCGAGACATCAGAACGCGTAGATGAGGCCCTCGACAAGATAGGCGACCGTCTTGCATTGCTGGGGTACTACGAAGCCGACCATGTTGCAAAAGACTTCAACGAGGCAACCGGCTACATGCGCAATGCAGAGAAGAAGGCAGTGAAGGATGCGGCAGACCTCGCCAGTAGCCTTATTGACGACCTTGGGCTTGACCGCCATGAGGCTACTCATGGAGCGCCCGGCAAGAACGGCACTCGTAAGACCAAGCCTCTGGCTGTTGCCAACATAGCTCCGGCAGGCGGAGAAGTCACCATGCATCTCCCGTTGGACGAAGGGCGCGAGCTGTATATGTATGTCGCGCTGGTACCCGTGGCAGAGAAAGGTGCCACAGACTTTGAAGGTGACAATCTCCAGGTCGACTATATCATGTGGCGCGTGGAGAACCCCAACGCGAAGGGCTCTGACCGCGACCGCTATGGCCAGAATTTCTACGCCAAGAAAGATACTACGTATAAAGCGTTGCTGGAACAAGTGCAGCGGGCCGTCTACAAGTATATTCCCCAGCGGACCGATGTAGTCGATGGTGAATACAAGGTCGGCGACAAGGTGGAGTACACTCATGACGGTGGCCGTACCTGGACTGAAGGTGTAGTGGCCCAGCCTAACGACATGGGCGGCATACGCATTGATACCGGGCAGGCGCCTGTAATGTGGGTGAACGCCACGAAGAAGCAGTTGCGCCACAAGAGAGCACCGCAGGGCGACGTTGATGCCGCCATCAAGAAAGCGAAGGACGACATCACTGCAAAGCTGGAGCAGGTGAAGGACCGTCTCGACGAGAAGACGCTGTCGGAGCAGATCGCACAACGCGACGATATTATTGACGAATTGGATTTACGAGTGCGAAATGGCGAGCGAAAAGGAACGTTTTCTGGAATAAAAAATGTAGATTTGCAGGCGACATTGCTGAAATGTATCGGTGAACGCGCCGCACTCGAGGAAGCACGTGACAATCTGCACAATAAACCGAGCCGCAAGCCGAGCGCGGAAGACATTGCGAATAATCCGCAGTCGTGGGTAGGCAAGACGTTTACCTATAACGGCATGCAGCTGGTGTGCACCGATGTCGACAAAGGTTATGTGACCTTCGACAACAAGACCACTTTCATGGGGCAAGGCTTCGACGTTTCGACCGTGCAAGGCTGGCTCAAGAATGGCAAGATGCAAATGGAAGGTGCGACGCCGGCAGAGACCAAGGTAGAGAAAACTGCCGACAAACCAAACGTGGGGAAAAGCGAAACGGAAGTCCGGCAGAAGGAGGACAAGCCCCAGAAGTCAGACCGTGCCCTGAAACAAGCCTATCACAAGAAGAATTGGGCGTATGTATCACCGAAGCCCGGACAGGAACAGTTCATCACCCATACGCGTGTTGACAAGGATGGCAAAATCAATATGGCCGTGTTCCAAGATGGGAAGATTGTGGACGGCAAGAACGGCATGACGGAGCAGGAGTTTAAGGACTATGCAGCCGAGCAGGGACTTGTATCATCTGACTTGACAAACGGTCACATTGAGGCCGAAGACAGAGCGATTGATAAGGTCGAGCGAAATGCACGCAAATACGACCAACAGGAAGCCGGCGGCGGCGAACATCCGAAGCCCGCAAAGAAACAGCCAGCTAAGAAAGTTAAACCAGAACAGCCGGTGGGCGATTTGTTCGCCGGTCTGTCCGATAAGGAACAAGACAATGAACTGGAACGAAATCATGATGCAGTACGCACCGGAGGACTGCCGTCCGACAGTAGCCGGGACAGCCGAGGAGGAAGCGTTGAAAGCGACCGCACAATCGCTTCACAAAGAAGTGGACGACCTGACGGAAGCCGAGAAAGCGAAAGCGGAAGAGCTCGCAGAGAAGTACCGCAGAGCGACAGACGACCCGATGGACGCTTACAGGGATTAGACGAGCGCAAGAACGTGCGCAACAACCATTCGGAGCGCGGCGTGGACCATGCTCCGAAGACGGTAGGCGCTCGCTATAATGCCAACATAGAAGCCATCAAGTTGGCTCATGAGTTACTCGAGAGTGGCCAGACTGCTACCCCCGAGCAAATGAGTGTGCTCCGCCAGTATAGTGGCTGGGGCGGTCTGGGCTCTGCTTTCGTCGAAGGCCGCGACCGGAAGCAGAGCGAGCGCAACAGGGAGCTGCGTGAGTTGTTGGGCGAGAAAGCCTATGACGAGGCTTTGCTAAGCGCCAACAGCGCCTACTACACCCCGGCGTACGTTGTAGACACGCTGTGGGATATAGCAAGGCAGCTGGGTTTCAAGGGCGGCAATATCCTCGAAGGCTCTGCCGGTATTGGCAACATCATCGGCCAGATACCTATGGACATGAGCGACCGCAGCGACATCCACGCCATAGAGATTGACGGCACGTCCGGCGGCATACTCTCGTTGCTCTACCCCGACGCCAAGGTCGACATCCAAGGTTTTGAGCAGACACGCATACCTAACGGCAGCGTGGACTTGGCCATAACCAATGTTCCTTTTGTCACAGGTCTGCGTGTGAACGACACCACAGGCGACAGCGACCTCTCCAAGAAATTCCACAACATCCACGACTTCTGCATCGCCAAGAACGTGCGCAAGCTACGTGAGGGCGGTCTTGGCATCTTCATATCATCCAGCGGCACACTGGATAACAGCAAGGCTTTGCGCGACTGGGTGGTTAACGAAGGCGGTTCCGACTTCATCGGAGCCTTCCGTATGCACAACGAGACATTTGGCGAGACCCCCGTTACCTCAGACGTGATCGTTATCCGCAAGCGCGTGAACGGCAAGGAGTCGCCTAACGCCATCGACGTGAGCACGGTCAGCGGCGAGCGTGCTGCAGAGTATCAGGAGCCGGGCGAGCGCAAGAAGAAGCAGCTCTCTATGGACTACAACAAGTATTTCATAGAGCATCCTGACCACATGGCGGGAGAGATGCACTTCGGTTTTGAGAAAGGCGATACCTACCGTCCTGCAAGTAAAGGCCTTTACCCTGTGAACGGGAAAGACCAGGGCGAGATGCTGCAGGCGTTTGTAAAGACGCTGGTCGCCGAAGAAAAGGGCGAGAGAGCCGACAAGAAAGAGCCGGCTGCAAACGCCTACGAGAAACTCGGCAAGGGCGTGAAGGAAGGCAGCATGGTCATTGACGGCAGCGGCAACATCTGCATTGCCCAGCATGGCGAGGCTGTGCCGTTGAAATCAGAACCCTCTAAGGCAGACAAGTCAAAGGGCAACGTCAGCGAGGATGAGCTGCGCAAGCGCTTTCAGGACAAGAAAATCAAGGGGCACACCAAAGCGGAGTGTTTCCGGGATTACACCGCCATAAAGACGGCGCTTGCCGATGTGATGAAGTACCAAACGGAGAACGAGGGCGACGGCAGCCTGCACCCGTTACTGGCTAAGCTCAACAAGGCGTACGACAGCTTCGTGGAAAAGTATGGCCATTTCAGTAAGAACAACCAGCTGGCATGGCTGCGAGGCGACGTGGATTATCCTAATGTATTCTCCCTGGAGGAGTTCAAAGAGGTAGGCGACGGCAAAGGTGGCGTGACGCAGACCTTCGGCAAGGCCGATGTGATGAAGCACCGCGTAGTGGAGAAAGAGACCGAGCCACACCCCGAAAACGTGAAGGACGGCGTTGTTGTGAGCATGTTCAAGAACGGACGCATTGATGTGCCCTACATTGCAGAGCAGCTCGGCAAGAGTGAGGAGGCCGTGAAGCGCCAAATCATCGAAGACGGACTTGGCTTTGAAGACCCCGCCACACGGCAGATGGAAGTGTCATACCAGTATCTAAGCGGCAACGTACGCGAGAAACTGCGTCAAGCGGAAGCCAATAACGACAATGGCGAGTATAGCAAGAATATCAAGGCATTACAGGACGTGGTGCCTATGGATATTCCTGCCCATTTGATAGACTTCACGCTTGGTTCTTCATGGCTCCCCTCAAAGCTGTACGAAGAATATGTTAAAGACCGCACCGACCTCGAGGTGAAGTTCACTGCGGTCGGAGGCAGTTGGTATATGGACGAGCCGTACTACGTCACCAAGGAGAAGAACCGTGCCATGGGCGTGGTGAGCAAAAAACTCGACAAGACCATATTCGGCCATGAAATTATCGCAGCCGCACTCCAGAACAAGACTATCATAGTGTCAAAGACAGAGAAACACTGGGATGGGACAACGGAGACCATTACCGACCGCGAGGCCACCACTGCATGCGCAGCCAAAGTGGACGAGGTACGCCAAGACTTCAAGGACTGGATGCGCCAGAAGATGCAGAGCGATGCAGATTTGTCGGCACGCATGGAGAAAGAGTACAACGACCGCTTCAACAACTATGTGCCGATGAGGGTTCCAGCCGAGTTCGTGCCCGAATACTTCGGCGGAGCGGCCCATAAGTTCAAGATGCGTCCTCACCAAGGCAGGGCTATTGTGCGTGGCACCATGCAGCCCTTGATGCTTGCCCATGAAGTGGGAACCGGCAAGACCTTCACACTCATCTCCACGGCAATGGAAATGCGCCGTCTCGGAACAGCCCGCAAGCCTATGATTGTGGTGCAGAACGCCACCGTGGGCCAGTTTGTGTCCTCGGCAAAGGAGCTTTATCCGAATGCTAAGATCCTGACGCTGGAGGACGGCGACCGCAATGCAGAGGGCAGAAAGAATTTCTATGCTAAAATAAAGTACAACGACTGGGACATGATAGTTGTGCCACAGAGCACCTTCGAGCGCATCCCGGACAGCGGCGAGCGACAGTTGGCGTTTATCCAAGCCAAGATAGACGAGAAGATTAACGTCCTCGAGAAGATGAAGGCAGTGGACTCCAGCGGAAGGAACCCGGTAACCCGCCAGGCCGAGCGAGAGATTGAAAGTCTGCGAGCCGAGATGGGCGCATTGTCGAAAGAGATTTCTGCAAAGCGGTCGGCCAACGACGAGAAAAAACGTGCGGTAGCAATGCAGAACGCCGCAGTCAAGGCACAGGAGATGCTCGACCGCCAGACGGACGACGTGGAGAACTTCGACGACATGGGCATTGACGCCCTGCTTGTGGACGAGGCGCATGAGTACAAGCACCTTGGCTTCGCTACGGCAATGCAGAGAGGAGTGAAAGGCGTAGACCCGTCATACAGCAAGAAGTCGCAGGGCGTGTACCTGAAGGCCCAGGCCGTGTTGCAGAAGAACCACGGCCGTAACGTGGTGTTCGCGACGGGTACTCCTATCAGCAACACTGCCGCAGAGATATGGACCTTTATGCGCTACCTCATGCCGGAAGACACCATGAAGGAATACGGCATCTATTACTTTGATGATTTCGTACGCAACTTCGGAAACATCCAGCAGATGCCGGAGTTCGGCGCCAGTGGCAAGTTCAAGGAGGTGAGCCGCTTCGCCGGTTATGTGAACCTTCCGGAGCTCGTCCGCATCTGGTCAGGCGTGGCCGATACCGTGCTCACCAAAGACCAGACGGAGCTGGTTAAGAAGATACCCGAGATGGAAGGCGGTAAGGCGCAAGACATCTATCTTCCGCAGACACGCGCATTGCGTAGTGTGATGAAATACGTAAAGGCAGAATTGCAGCGCTTCGAGGAGATGGACGGTCTGGAGAAGAAAGAGAATAGTCACATTCCCCTTGTCATGTACGGTATAGCCCAGGGTGCAGCCGTTGACGCCCGTCTTGTCGTATCCAATGCCGAGGACGAGCCTAACAGCAAAACCAATGAGGCCGTACGCCAGACGTTGCGCTCGCTGAAGGAAACCGAAGACTACAAGGGCACGGTGGCCATCTTCGCCGACCATTACCAGAATAAGCGTAGCGGTTTCAACCTCTTTGAGGATGTAAAGAAAAAGCTTGTGGAGCAGGGAGTGCCAGAGAAGGAAATCGTCATAATGCGGTCCGGCATGTCTATCAAGGCGAAACTTGACATCTTCGAAAAGGTGAACCACGGTGAAATCCGGGTGATACTTGGCAGTACGGCCACCCTCGGCACCGGCGTGAACATTCAGGAGCGTCTGCATACCCTTATCCACCTCGATGCGCCTAACCGCCCAATGGACTACACCCAGCGCAACGGACGCATTCTGCGCCAGGGCAACCTGCACAAGGAATGGGGGAAGCCTGTTCGCGTTCTCCGTTTCGGCGTAGAGGACAGCCTCGACGTGACGGCATACCAGCGCCTGAAAACAAAGGGAGCTATTGCAGACAGTGTGATGGAAGGCGACAAGCTGATGTCGGACAGCATGAACAACCGTGTGCTCGAAGAGGAAGAGGACGTATTCGGCGACACCGTAGCACAGCTCTCCGGCAGCGAATATGCCCTATTGAAGAACAATGCGGAGAAGAACGTGCGCAAGTACGAGAGCCGCAAGAGACAGTGGGAGGCCGACCAAACGTATATTCACAATGCGAAGCCAAAGCTGGAAAGCCAGATAAAAGCTGCTGAACAACGTGCAGAAGATGCAGCCTCTCATCTGCAGGCTGTCAAGAAGGCCTTCTCGGACGGCAAGTCCGGCGAGATAACCATTGGCAACAAGAAGTTCGGCTCCGTGGCTGCCATGGCGGACTTCATCAAAGACTATAACAAGAAGATAACCGACGGCTCGAAAGCAATGAAGGAGAGCCCGGCAGACGTGAAGCGGAAGCATGAGCTGACATTGTCAATGGGAGGTCTCAACTTTGTAGTCAATACCGAGCTGTCACGCGAAGTAACCCACAGCGATGCCGGCCTCTTCGCCGAGGTACACCGCAATATGACATATTCGTGCCCGGAGCTCGGGCTGAAAGACGTG
>CAVINS010000093.1:0-368 GCA_963643925.1 Bacteroidaceae bacterium | reverse complement strand
TTTGCGCAATGCCTTGGAGGATATTACCGAGAACGTGATAACCGGCAAAGACTTCGAGGAGCAGCATGACAACGCCCTGCGTGCCGCAGAGCATGGCAAGTCGGAGCTTGAGCAGTTGAAATCCCGCGAAGGCAAGCCGTTTGAATACGACAAGGAGCTCGAGGAGGCACAGCGCCAGCTGGAGGAGTACACCGAAGCCATGAAGCTGGAGCTCGAGGAGAAAGAGAAGAAGTATGCGGAAATGGATGCGAGTGTAGAGGCTGCCACCGATGTCGCTGTGGACGAGGAAGAAGATGTGGACGAAGAGAAGACCAAGTTCCGCTTGCTGGAGGACGACGACCCGAAGGCGAGGGAGCTGGAGGCTCTGA
>CAVINS010000092.1:0-8913 GCA_963643925.1 Bacteroidaceae bacterium | reverse complement strand
GCAGACCATCCCCAATCGTTATGTTCACTTTGGTGACTTCGACCTTGCCGGCATCCACATCTTCCTCAGCGAATTCCATCCTTACCTCGGTGACCGCGCCTCATTCCTCATACCCCCGGACATAGAATCGCGTCTTAGCCATGGTTCAAGGGAGAGATACGACATCCAATACCAAAAGTTCAGAAAGTTGGCAACCGACATTCCGCCGTTGCAACAACTGATAGATGCAATCCACAAACATCGTCGTTGCTACGACCAAGAAGGATATATACATGCCGCTAGTCTGAGTGAGAAAGTCAAGCCTACAGTATGAAAGGGAATGACGAAGCACTCAATGCGTACCGCCCTACTCATCCACTTGTTCGTAGTAGTACGAGTAGTCGATGCCTTTCATGAAAATCTCACGGTCGCTTATCTTGTCCGTAAGCGCACCGGCGACGAGGTTTTTTATTGCGCCGGCATCCGCCACACTACGGGTCATGGCATCCAGATAGTCGTGCTTGTCTATGCGGCTCCAGTCCACACACCTCTTCAAGCGGCTCTTCAGCATCAGGTCCAGCCAGATGCGTGTGGACCGGCCGTTGCCCTCACGGAAAGGATGGGCTATGTTCATCTCCACATACTTGTCCATTATCTCGTCGAGGGTAGACTCGGGCATCCTCTCTATGCCGCACAGCGTCTGAGGCAGATATTGCGCCATGGCAAACTGGAAGCCGCCTTTAGCGATGTTCACCTCCCTTATCTGTCCGGCAAAGTCATAGAGGCCATCGAAGAGGAAGGCATGAATCTGCTGCAGGCCTCGCACTGTGCCCTCAGCTATGGAGTTGACAAGCTCGCTCTCAAACAGGGTATAGGCTTTCTTGCGGCTTTGTCCGTCAATGGAATTGTCGCTGTAGGTAAACCAATCGAGGAAGTCGGCGGCCTTGTTGTTGGGGAAGTTCTTAGCCAACAGCATGATACCTTCGTGGTCGAGGACATCGGTCTTATATGACTTGCCATCACTTGCCTGCATTTTCAGTTGGTTAGTGGCACTAACCAACTCGTTCCCTTCCTTCTTCAGTTTCGTCTTCAAGTACTTCCAGTAGTTGCGTGTCTTGGCATAGTCGTCCTGTTCGTTCATCACGCTGATGATGTCGAGCACCGAGAACCACCATTTGTTCTGCTCATCGTCCCAAACGGCCCTCACCTCCCTGTCCTTATAGAATCGTATAGATAACTTCTTGTCCATCTGCAGTCTCGTTTTAGGTATGATGAATGTCATACAAGCACCTTCCATTCGCCTTGTTTTCTTCCACCCACACGCTTGAGCAAACCTTTCTGCTGAAGTTTGCCGATAATGAACTTGATTCCATCTTCTGTAATGTTTCCTAGAGCATTTGCTGCATCAACTCTTGTCCCATTAGGATTCTCCCGAAAGTATTCCAACACTTTCTTTTGGGTAGTATCCAAATCCTTTTGGGTAGTGACTTTACTCTTTTGGGTAGTGTCACTATCCATTAAACCATCCTTTTGGGTAGTAGATTCTTTCTTTTGGGTAGTATCAAAATCCTTTTGGGTAGTGTCACTATCCATTAAACCCTCCTTTTGGATAGTCCGCCATACCGTCACCTTAAACTGATTGGCAGACTCCTCATTGTCAAAGTCGATGTGACTCTCCTCGCGCATGACACGAATTATGCCCGAACCGAGTCCACGGTATATCATGGTTTTGGCAGCAAAGTCGGCCATCAACGGATTGCGTTGACGCGATATTCCTAACTTGATGTCGTCAATCGTCAGGCCACCGTACAAACACCCCGGATTTACAATTTCTATGCGGTCATTGAATATCAGCAACCGGATAGCGGCATTGCCGAGGAGATCGAAATGTACCAATGCGTTTTGCAACAGCTCCTCCAACACAACCTCCGGTATTTCGAGGATACCTACCGAGTTGAAGTTTTGTCCCTTCTGCTCGTGGCGCAGATACGACTTCAAGAAAGCCATGCCCTCTTTGAACATCCACGGCAAGGTGCCTGTGATATCCCTACTGTCGAGATAGTTGGTATCGCCAATATCGACGCCGGCAAAGGTAACAGCCTTGAGTACAATGGAACGTTCGTATTGTTGGGGATTCTTGCCGAAGAAAAGCATACCGACACGCGTCACCTCGCCATTTTGGGTAAGCACGCCAAGGGAACGTAGCATACTGTCCAACGATTGGTCGAAATCCTCAATTTCCTTCCCGTAAACTTTCTTGAAATAGCCTCTGATGTACACCATCTCCAAGTCGTCCATCGAAGAGCCCCTCTCCGCATCTTCCTCCGGATGATAGTGTCCGGACGATTGGAATAGTCCCAAAATCTCGGCATTCTCGGTGATGCGTCTCTTGTCCGCCCCCTGCTTTACAAATATCTCACCTTGCAGATTTTTGTAAGGTTTGTTGCGGCCTTCGTCTACGATACATACGAGGAAGTGCTTGTTATCAGCACGCACCACTTCCGTCTTAATGTAGATAGTGGGGCGAACCTGCTCTTGCGCAACGTTCCCCAGTTCGCTTGAGGTCTGTTGAATCTGTTCATAGGTCAATCCGACCAAGTCGCCGGTCTTGTCCTCCACGCCAAACAGTATCATTCCACCTTTGGTATTGGCAAAGGCGACCATCTCCTTCGCGATTTCCTTTTGCGAGGTGAATATCTTCTTGAACTGTACCGTCGTGGTTTCACCACAAAGGCAGATATCCTTAAAAGCTTCTTCCGTCATACCATCGATTCTTTGTCTGATAGTTTAATAGTCCTACATCGCTGCCACTTGCCCTATCCAGAAGTTGACATTCGAATCACTCCCCACCCATTCCATTGAGCTTGAGACCTATCGGACTCTAGCGCAAAGATAGTGATTTTTGTCAAACCCCGACACCTTTTGAACATATTCCTTTGCTCCTTGCATCGGGATGAGCGACTCAGCACACTGCTCCGCAAGGGGCTGGCGTGGGATTCTTCCGTTGTACGAGCCCCGTCGTAACGGTTGCAGGATGCCGACGTGATGGTGCGAGAATCCGCACTTGTAGGGTGGATGGCAATTGCCGTACACGTGGATGGCAACTGCCGTACACGTGTTTGACAATTGCCGTACACGTGGATGGCAATTGCCGTACACCTGTTTGGCAGCTGTCAAAGCATAAAGAAATCTAAATTTTCGCGCCATTACGCCCATTTCCTTACATCGTGATGTATATTTGTAAAAGCGGGTGCTACGGCGCCCACTGGGCCTTCGGGCCGGAGGAACTGAGTAATAACCGACAAACAAGAATGAACATGAAATTAAAGTATGATGTCTATGCCATCAACAATGCGACGGGTAGCGGGGAGAAGAGGCCATACGTCCGTATCGTCCAACACGAGCCGATGACCGCCAAACAACTGCAGGAGAAGATACAGAACCGGTGCTCGCTCACCAAAGGCGACGTGGCGGCCGTGCTGGCGGAACTGCACGACATTTGCGTCAGCGAGCTCCAGTCGGGCCGACGTTTCTACATTCCCGAAATCGGCTATTTCTCGCTGTCTGCCAGTCTGGAGATGCCCGAGGAAAAGCCCGACAAGAAAGTCACAGGCAAGGAGGTGCGTCTGAGCGGCATCAACTTCCGCCCCGAGGCCAATCTGCTGCAAGAGGTTCAAAGCGGACTTCATTTTGAGCGTTCGCGGTACTCGAACCGTTCTACCGTTTACACGGAAGAAAAGCTGTTGGCAAAAGTCAAGGACTACCTGCAGGAGAACCGCTACATCACCAGCCACGTGATGCGCATCCAGTTTGGTCTGACGAACTACACCGCACAGAAGTGGCTCAAACATTTCTGCCAGCAAGGCATTCTGATGAAAGAAGGGGCATTGCGGTCGCCCATCTACGTGCTTGGCGCAGCCGAGGCCGGAGAGAACGACTGACAACGTAGAGCTCTCAGCGGGCCCCATTCGACAAGCGACGGATACTACGAGAGTCAGTCAAGAGGTTTTGAAGAAATATTGTTGAAAATGGCGGCATGGACCACGCATTGAGAGGATATTCCAAAATAGCCATATACTCACAAGTAGTTGAGTATATGGCTATTTTTGTACGTAACGCCGATGACCCATCGGGGGAATCTATCAGTTTTCGGGAACTCCCTGCTGACGGAAGGTGAATGAGTCGAAGATGTCTCCGGCAGTGACATTAACGGTCAGGGTACGCACGTTTGGGCTCGTCGACGGCGATATTGTCACCTTGAGGGTATTACCTTGGCACCTGGCCCAGAGCCCCGTAGCATCAATGTACAACGCCTGGTCGGCACATCGATCATCATCAGACGGATAGAATGTCTGTTCGGTCTTCCCAACCTCCTGAATCTTGACCGACGTCATCCACGGTGAATAGTTTTTGCATTGGAACTCGAATGTACCGCCGTCACTTTCCACGGCAATGGCACCGTCTTTCCCTGTCTGCACGGAAGTCTTCCATTCCATTGGATCCCAGTCCCCATCGTCGTCGCTACAAGAGCAAAAGCCGAAGGACAATGCTCCGACGACAAAGAGCCATCCTGCCAGTGCACCAAACGTCTTCTTCGGCGCCATTCCAATCGTAAAAATCTTTTTCATCATACCTTTCTTTTGGTTTGTATTTTAGTCGTTTAACCAAAGACAAAGGTACTTGCTTTCTACACCTCCCGACAACAATTCCCCACTTATTTAAGGAAGTTTTACCATCATAGGTTCTCTGTCTCTTATGGAGAGACGGAGATGCAATAGAGCATAATATTTACCGGGTTGTGACGGTATATGGCACACTACTCCGATAATTTTGCTCCACATATAAAACAATTCAATAATAAACAAATATACATGTAGCGATGAAAAAATTTGATCTTACTACCCTAGTAGGGATAAATCTGGCGAATAATTACGTACAAGGAATCATTTACGACCCAAAGACGCCCGAAACAATGATTCCATCATTCTATGAACTTTTAAAACTGCTTTTAGGAGGTCTCTTCGGCAACAAAGAACAAAAAGAACAATCTGAAGCAATTGAAAAGCTAATCGAAGCCGGAAAGAGAGAAGGCGTTGATGAAATGGAAGTCACAATAAGGACTACCAAAGGGCTTAAATTAAATATTCCTGAAGCTGAAGAGATAAAGGTAGACACAACACTTGGCTCTGATGAAAAAATCAAGCTTCGTATAAGATACAAATAAGCCAGTTGCAGCAGCAAGGAAACGAATTAGCGATTCCAATCCTTGCTGCTGCCACCGTTGCAACAATTTACATGTCTGCAAAGTATTGCCCCCTCTACCAGGTCTATCCGACCGGTGGCAATCACGGGTTCCACCTCAATCTCCCATCCGATAGTCTTGAAATATCTTTGACTTACATAACCTATAAGTCAAAGAAACATGAATACGACCTCCGTAAGAATCAAGCTCCGCGCCTCATCCGTCGACGGGAAAGAGGGGACGCTCTACTATCAAGTGATACACAACCGCACGGTCCGCCAAATCAGCACGGACTATCATCTGCACGCCACCGAATGGCGCCAGGATGACGAAAGAATTGCGTTGGACAAGGCCGGTGGCGCCGAACGCAGAGACTATCTACGCGAGCTGACCGAACGAATAAGGAGCGACAAGCTCCGCCTCGCAAGGATAATCGGTGAACTGGACAACGCCGGCACGGACTATACGGCAGACGATGTAGTCCGCGAGTACAACGAACTGACCTCCCGCCTATCCTTCCCGGTCTATATGCAAAGCCTCATCAATCACTTGAGGGCAGAAGGGCGAACCCGATCGTCAGAGACTTACACCGCCACGATGAAGAGCTTCATGGCATTCCGCAAAGGCAAGGACATTCTGTGGGACAGCATCACATCGCCGTTAGTCAGCTCATACGAGGCATGGCTGAAGACGAGAGGTGTATCGATGAACACCGTCTCATTCTACATGCGCATCCTCCGTGCCGCATACAACCGGGCCGTCGGCGAAGGGCTGACGACCGACCAACGTCCGTTCAGCCAAGTCTACACGGGAGTGGCCAAGACCGCCAAGCGAGGCATGTCAACCGACGACGTATCCCGCGTACTGCACCTCGACCTCTCCACATCTCCATCGATGGCTTTCGCCCGGGACATCTTCATGTTCAGTTTCTACACGCGCGGCATGTCGCTCATAGACATCGCCAAGCTGCGGACCGACAACATCCGGGGCGGCATCCTCACCTATCAACGCAGCAAGACTGGGCAACGGATCTCCGTGAAGTGGCGTACAGAGATGCAAACCATAGTAGACCGCCATCACCAGCCAGACAGCCACCGCCTGCTCCCCATCATCAAGGCCGAAACGGACATCCGCAGACAGTACGACACCGCCCTTCACAACATCAACTACAACCTGAAGAAGATAGGTGAGTCCATAGGCCTCCCCATCCCGTTGACCATGTATGTCGCCCGTCACTCCTGGGCAAGTGCCGCAAGCCGAAGCAACATTCCGCTCCACGTCATCAGCCAATGCCTGGGCCACGACTCCGAGCGCACCACCCGGATATACCTCTCCAGCATCGATGTGAATCAGATGGACGAAGCGAACGAGAAAATCATCAGGAAACTGAGGAGGAAAGACTAGCGGATATCTCCGTCTCTTGGCAAGAGACGGAGGTGCAACCGCAAACCTAATAAAAAGGAATGAAGCGAGCTAATAATTGTACAATAATTCTTCGTCTTGCTGCTAAAGAACATAATTTGTTTAGCAAAACAGCAGTGCAGACGGCAGATATCACTGGGCTACACAGCCTTTCGGGCCATCTCCGTCTCTTGCCAAGAGACGGAGATGCAATGGAGCATAATATTTATCCGGTTGTGACGGTATATGACACAATGGATGAATTTATTTGCACCAGGAATAAACACAGCGGCATCAACAACGGTGCAGCAAAGAAGAACATTAAATCGGAACGACTATGAGCAAAGTATTTCAAGTGAAGCCGAAGCGCATCAAGCGCTCCAATGGCACAGTGCTCACCCCAGAAATGGTGGTGACAGTAACCACACAGCAGCACACATCTACCCCATTCTACAATGGAGCGAAGGAAGTGCAAGAAGCCTACATGCGTCTCTACGCCTTCGACTACAAGAAAGCCTGCTGCAGCGTGAATGACTTTGAATTCACGAAGTTGGACTAAAGAGAAACATTTATCAATTTACACACATAATAACTAACCGTATGGAGAAAATCAATCATTACGTATCTTTGGTAAACCAGGCATATACCATAGCCAAAGACAACTTCAACAATCCTGATTCCGTAAAGAAGGCAGAAGCGGAAAAGTCAGACTTGGTCAACAGTCTTGAAAAGGACTCGTTCATAAAAGTACCTTTTGTCGGAGATTTCAATGCTGGAAAGAGTTCGCTCATCAACAGTATATTGGATATTGATATCTTGCCGACTAACATTCTTCCGGAAACAGCCGTTTCCTATGAATTATACTATTCAGCCAATGAAAAGTTGGAAGTATGGCTCGATGATACACTAGTGAAGACGACGTCCATCTCCGAAATCAAGTCTCTGGAGTTAACCGCGAGAAACCTGGTCAAGTTATACCTTAACAATCCCCTCGTGAAGGAGTGGAACGACCGCAACATCGTAGTCGTGGACATGCCGGGTATCGACTCAGGTGTGGAAGCACACAACAACGCAATTCTGCATTACGTACAAGACGGGACCTACTTCATCTTGGTAAGTGAGGCAGAAGGTGGAACCTTGCGAATGAGTACACTCAACTTCATCGAAGAAATAAAGAAGTACGGTTCTCATTTGGCCGTGGTAATCTCCAAGACAGACAAGAAACCCCAAGAGGAGGTGCAGAACGTGAAGAACACTATCGAGGGCGTTGCCAAGAAACTTATTGGAGAATCCACACAGGTAGTAACAGCATCCGCTGTAAATAAGGACTTCTATGGAGTCCTCGACATCTTGAATTCCATTGATGCAGAGAAGCTGATTGAAAGCAAGTACAAGTTGCAAGTCTTGACCTTCATCGACTCCTTTGTTGCCGAACTGCAAGTGCAAATGAAGCTGTTACTCACCGACAAGTCTGATTTCTCCGTCAAGTTGCAGAAACTGAAGGAAGCACATGAACAGACCGAGCAAGACTTGAAGAAGAGATCTGACTCTGCCCAGTCGATTGAAGGCTCTGCCGATGACATACTTCAGGATATAACTGTAGCATTGAAGTCCAAGGCTGGCTACATTGCGTCCCTCCTTTATGGACACACCGAAAGTAATGTTCTGAATCAAGAACTGCTTACCATTATACGACCTGTAATCGTCAACTCATTGAAGCGCGAGATAACCGAATACTCCGATGTCATCGGGGGGGCCGTACAGGAGTTTATGGTCAACGTCGATGAAATCATCAATGACAAAAACAACAAAATGTTGGATGGAGCTGAAGAGTTGGTTGGAAACCTACTTGGGAAAGATGTGCTTGAAGGCTTGCTAAAGAAGGGGCTCGATAAGCTTGCAGAACGCCTCGTGGCATACAAGGGACTTGGCGAATGCGTAAAGATACTAGGAAAGGTGATTGGTCCGGTGATTACAATCGTTATCAACGTTATTCCGGATCTTCTGCGAATCATCTTCGGCAAGAGCAAAGAGCAGAAGATTGACGAGATAAAGATGAAGTTTGCCACAGAAATTGTTTATAAGATTGTAGAGGCTATGCGTCAACCAATTGAAGAATTGATAACAGAGCGTCGTGCAGAAATGGACAAGAATGTGGCTACGCTTCTTAATAATGAAACGCAGAAGTACAATGAGAACATCAAGGCTATTATGGACCAACAGCAAGAGGAGAAAGAGCTTATCGCCAAGAAAGTAGCTTCGCTTAATGGAGTCGTAGAGAGCCTTAACAA
>CAVINS010000091.1:0-8948 GCA_963643925.1 Bacteroidaceae bacterium | reverse complement strand
CCTTCGGCAGGGGCACCCGCATACGTTTCCTTCGACAGTGTAACCCTACTCAGCCACCCTTGCGCATCCTTGCTCGCCGCCAATTTGTACACGGCCTTCTCTCCTTCGTCAAAGAATGCGATGAACTCGCCATACTTCTTTTGCGAGAACCAGTCCTTCTCACTCTTGTAAAGTTTGTCCGCCCGCAGCTCTACACTACGGCTTCTGCTCGCGGTATAGTCGCTTGTCGTCTCATTGTCGTCCTTGGCTCCTGACAACGTCTTGTCCACAAAACGCTTCATGGCAGCCATGTCCTTCTCTTTCGGAAGCTCACGGCCTTCATACTCGAAGCGCATCATGTCCACCCACTCCTCTTCCGAAGCAGGCGCCTTGTCGTAGGTACCCCAGTCTATCTTGCCCGACGGCTTGTTATTGGCTGCTCCTGGTTGTTGAGGCTCTTCACCGCGTTGTAAAGCATCCGCAGCTTGTTTACCTCCCTTGCCTCCTCCACGCCGTTCTCTGTCGGCTTCTGCGCGTCGCTTCCGCTCTGCAATGGCTGCATCGATGAGGGCTTGTTGTTCTTTTGGTGTTGCATTTTTGAAATGTTCGTTAATGGTTTTGAGTATATCTTCTTTTGACGTCACGTCGCCTGTGAATATATCCATCTGGCCGCCTGCCGGAGCAGTGGCTTGCGCGTTATAGGCAGCCAAGACCTTGCGCAGGTCGCTCGGCTTACCGCTGTTCAATATGTCTGCGAGCAGCAATGTTGTGCCGTCCGTCACTCGGCTGTCTCCGTATTCATCATCGAAAAGTCCGGCCTGTCTGCCATAAGGCGAAACGGGCATGCCTTCTTTATAAATGTCTGGCGCCTCGGCCTTCGCTCTTGCCACAAGGTCAACGGCTGCACCCAGCTCCTGACTAAGGTCGTAGCCGCTCTTCGCGAGTGTCCGGTTGTTGGCTATCTCGTTCAGGCCCATAATGACTGACTGGCGCAATGTCGGTGTGCTTATGATCTGTCGTACTGCATCGGGGGCTGTCTGGAACACTTTGCCGATTAGCGTGTTCTCGATGAGCTCGCGGCCTGCTGCAGATAGGGTGTTGCCGGTACGCATCTCCGGCAGCTGCATCTCGTTGATGACCCCAGCACCGAGCAGTTGGCTGATAGCGGAAGCCACAGCCTTCTCGTCTGCATAGAAATCGGAAAGTCTGTCGTACCGGCTGATGTCGCCCACGATGATATTGAACACTTTGTCCGGCACAACCTTGCCGAGCTTCACCGCCTGGGCATCCTTGCTCTGTTTCTTCTGCTGTTCGGCGTTGAAGCGTGCAAAGGTGTTGGCATCGTAGGGCATGTCCTCGTCAGGCACGAACACCACACGCGGATGCTCCATGCCATCTATCTGCTCGGGGGTAAAGCCATACATCCCGCCAAACTCGCGCAAGTAGTCGATGTACGCCTTGTCTGTCCCCTGCTGTGCGGCTATGTCGCCCGACATGGTGCGGTTGTTGCCCGACAGCACGATGCCGTCTTTGCTGACGATCACCGGCGACTGCAGGGCTCTGCTGTCGTAGTTCTGTGCGATGTCCAGCACTATGCGCTGTGCGTCCTTGTCTCGCTTGTAGTCGCGGTCGTTCACGCTCTCACCGTTCGCGTCTACGGGGAAGCCCTCTGTAGGCTCGAAGGCGTTGTTGATGTCGTGGCTTGCTGACGCGGCCCCAGCCTCGGTGAGCACATAGTGTCCCCGCAAGGTAGAACCGTCCGCAAGCGTGAGCGCATTAGCATTGCCCTCCACCTTGGCAGACGCATCCCACTTCTCCTTTATCTTTGGGTTCACGGCATGGGTGCCAACAGCCTCCTGCTCGGCGGCCTTCAGCGCTGCCAGACGCTTCTCCTCCGCAAGTCTTGCAACAGCCTCATCATGCAGTTTTGCATCGGCAGCCTTGCGTTCTGCCTCCTGCTGTTCCAGAGCTGCACGCTTTCGGTCTGCCAGGCGTGATCTGATGTCGTTCCACGCCTGCACCTTTCTTTCGGCGACGCCTGCCTCGGTCTCATACTGCTCCATGGCACGTGCATACGCTGCCTCGGCCTCCTGTTGCTGGCGCATCATCTCCATGGGCGAACCGGTCAAGGTTGCCGCCTTCTTCTTCGGCTGCTTGCGCTTCTTCAGTGTCTCCAGCGCCTTCTGTGCCTGTGCTGACTGGGCGTCCACCACAGCCTGCACCGTCTCCCAGTTTCCTCCGGCCAACTCGCCAAGGGCATCCAGGGCTGTCGCTGCGTCGGCCTCTTCGAACATCGGCTCCTGCGTGTCTTCGTTAACCGGCACACGGCTAAGCGCCGTCTCGCCGCCGGCGGCCTGTTCCACCTCCTGACGCTGGCGCATGGCCTGCCGACGGTTCTCGGCTTCCTCGGCCATCTGCCTGTTGTAGTCCTGCAGCTCGTCCACTTGGCCCTTGGGCAGTTCCACGCCACTCTCGCCACGCATGGCCTCATTGAAGGCACCGCGGGCCGACTGGCGTACCTGTTCCTCTGTCAACGGCTGTTCTCCTTCTGCCTCACCATTTTCGTGAACCGGTGAAGATGGTGCGCCTTCATCAGCGACAGCCTCGCCGCCTTCAGTGCCTGCACCGGCACCTGCACCGGCATTCATGCGCTTGTTCGCCTCCTCGTTAGCTACCTCCAGCAGTCGCTCGTCCGTCTGCTCGTTCAGCCAATCGGGGAAATAGCCCATCTGCTCCAGATACTCCCTCGCACCCAGTCGCCCGGCAAGGTACATGTCCGTAGGCTCCTCCGTACGCAGTGCGTCGTCATACTCTGCCTGCAGACTGGCGTACGCTTCATCGAGCTCCGTCTGCGGGTCAATGGCCTCGCCTACGCTGAAGATCTGGTCGGGGCTCACAAACTTATACTCGCCGGTCTGCGCATCGCACACCACGATGCTCTGGTCGGACTGGCGTACGTCTACGCCCGTGCCGTCCGCGAATGGCACCACGTTACCCTTAACGATGTAGACCTTCGCGTCGTCCACCTTTAACGTGGCCTGCTGCACCATACCGCTATCCTTGTGCGTATGGCGCTCCACCGTTGCGGCAATGTCCTGGCGCTTGCGCTCCATGGCATCGTTTGAAGCGTCTTGCACGCCCTCCAGTGCAGCCTTGGCGTTGATATAGTCCAGCACAGCATCCTGCTCATACTCCGTCAGCTCCGGGTTACCGAACAGTCCCCAGGGGTCTTCATCCAACTCGACCATGCGGCGTTCCGCATCGGTGCCGAAGGCTTCCTCGCATCGCTGGCTTGTCTCCTTCACACGACGAATGATGGCGTCCACGTCGGCTTTCGCCTCGGCATCGCCTTCCTCTACCTTGCCCCAGAGCAGACGGCTCTCGTCATAGATGGTCTCGGCGTTCGCCTCTTCCTCGCTCTTCTCCTTCCGCGGGTTATACAGGCGGTCCAGATAGGTACCCACTGCCTCGGCCTCGCGTTCGTCGCGGTCTCCGGGCTGTTTGCGAAGCGCCTCGTCAATGTCAACGCCTTGCTCCTCGGCAATAGCTGCACGAAGGTCTTCCGGACGCTCCACCTGCACAGTGTTCCGCTTGTCCTCCACGGCCTTGTCGATGTCCTCCACCAGCTTGCCGTAGGTCTCCGCGAGGTCCTTGTCGCCGGCCTTCACCTTACGATAGATGTCCATCACTGTCTGCGCGTCACTTCCTGGTGCCACCTCGTCAATGGCGGCCTCCATCACCTTGGCGTCGGCACGTGCATCCATGTAGCGCTCGCCCACGTCCACACCGTTCAGCTCTATCTGCCGCTCCAGGGCAGCCTTCTCGCGCTCGGCGGCCTGCGCGTCCTTGCAGTAGCGACGTGTCACCACCTCGCCGTCGCTTGTCACGGCTGTGATCATCACGCCGCCGTCCTCGCCGCGTTCTTCTTCGGTGTAGCCCATGATGGTGCCGGGCTGCAGACGCCGTCCGGTGAGCATATAGTACACCTTGGCACGCACAGCCTGGCTCACGTCCTTGTCCTGCATCAGGCGCTCTACCTCTGCATATCCGTCGAAATCCGGGTTATGGCGCAGATCCTCCACCTCGGCTTCCTGCACGTCGTCGTCGAAGACCACCGTCCGGTCTCCGTCGGCAGGACGTTCCTCGGTCTTCGCTCTGGTCTTCTTGCCCTTTGGCGTCAGCAGCTTCGCAAGTGCCTGATAGTCGTGGTCCCACAGTTCTTCCTGGTCGCTACGCGTGAAGTCAAGGTCTCCGGTGCTGGCATCCATGCGTCTGTCAAGCCGCTCAAAGAACGACATCCTGTTGTGGTTTCGCCCTGCCATCGTCTTCGGCTCGGCCACAGGACGCAGGCCTGCCAGCACCGCCGGCACCGATTTCACCGCATGGCTCGCCTTGAAGCCCAGCATAGTGAACAGCTGGTCTGTCCAGATGTCCCAACCGCCGCGCTTGTTCGGATCATCATCGGCGAGTTTGGCGTTCTCTGCCCATTCGGGGATGGCGAACACCGTACCTTCCAGCGCTGCCGACACGCCGGTCTCGCCGGCACGCAGTGCCACCTTCCCGGCTGTGTTCGTCGTGGCCTTCACCATCGGGTCCACCACGTTGCCCAACACCGGTGCCACCGTACCTGTCAGTGCGCCCAGCAGCACACCACGTCCGGCTGCCTGCATCACCTCGCCGGCAGACAGCTCCCTGGTGCCAGTCTCCGCATCCATCTCGCCGCCGGCCTTCATCTGCTTCTGCACGTTTTTGGCTGCCTCGAAGGTAGCGAAGTTGCCTGCTCCGGCACCCACACCGGCAGCCAGGCGTCCGGCCAGACTGCTGGCCACCATACGTTCTGCCACCTTCTTCTCCATACCCTTGGCCACGGCCTTGGCGATACCTTTCTGCACGGCCTTGCCGACCACACCACCGACCACACCGGAGGCGTACACCGTCGGGTCGAGCGCCATGTTGAGGATGGTGCCGGTGAGGTCAGCCACCTTGTGCTCGCTGCCGTAGCGCCCCATGGCGTCGGTGTCGGCTGCACCAAGGTCGTAGTTTCCGGTAAGACCGGACGCAGCAGCCTCTGTCGCCATGTGTGTCGACATCAGCGGTTGCTCGGCCACTTTACGCAGGATGAACTCGCTGGTACTCTTCGGCATGCCCTTCTGCGCCACACGCTCATACAGGCCCCTGTACACCTCCATGCGGGCAGCCTGCTCCGATGCCTGGGCCACACTGCGGCCCTTCAGCTCATCAGGATGCTCGCGGTAATAGGCATTGTACCGGCGAAGCTGCTCATCCTTGAAGCCGCTGTCCATGTTGTCGTAGGCTGTCTGTGCCATACGCTGCAGATCGAAGGTCTTGCGCCGCTGGACCTCGCGGTCCAGGTTCCTCCTGTACTCGTCCGATGTCTGCATCGGCAGACCGTTGGCGTCGGTGCTCGCAGCGTCGAGGAAGTGCGACAGCAGACTGCCGTGGCTGGCCTTCTCACCTTCCCGGCGCCAGCGCTCGTCGTCGGCCTTGTCCTGATCCTCCGCAGCCTGCCACACCGCGTCGATGGCCTTGCGCATCGGGGCCTCATAGTCCAGCTGTGCCTGGCGCTGCACATCTTCCTCTTTCTCCGGATCGAGCCCGTTCTCGTGCATGCGGTCGCGGAACTGGTGTGCCAAACGTGCTGTGCGTGCATCGGCCTCGGCGTTGTTCGCCACCTGAAGGTTTGTCGTCAGCGTGCCGTCGGGCAGCATCCATTGCGTCTTGGCGTTCCCGGCATCATCATACACCACACCGTAGGGCTGCGGGCTACGCTCGCTCATCTGGCTCACGTCCTTCGCTTTGGCCGCGCCATTGTCCTTTCCGCTCGTCTCGGCGGCCGTTGCGCCCAGACCAACCACCGGGGTCCTGACGCCGGCCACCTGTGTCGGTGTACCGGCGAGGCGCACACGTGTCTCGCGTGCTCGGCGTGCCTCGCGTCCTTTCTGGGTGTAGGGCTCGAGCATGCGACCGATGTGACGGCCTTCCTGCACGGTCTGTTGGACCGTCTGCCCCAACTGCCATGCCGCTGCGCCCATTGCCAGGCGTTCGGCCTCCGTCATCGGCGTACCCTGCTGGCGCTTCTGTGCCGGCTTCTGCGCTGGAGCTGTGGTGGTGGCTGCAGGCTTCTGGGGCTGCTGTACGGCCTGCCCCTCACCGCCTCGTGCCCTCGACGTGGTGTCGTTCACCGGCTCAAAAAGCGTTGAGTAAAAATGCTCATAGCTGTCGGGCACGTCGTAGTCGTTCTCCTTCAGCGCGGTGTACAAGGCGCGACGACTGTTCGCACCGTTCTGGCCCGCCTCTGTCAGCGTGCGCTCAAAGCTGTCGTAGTTCTCGGGCACGTCATAATCGCCCGCCTTCAGCCCTTTATATAGGGTATATAGAGGTTTTTCGTTTCCCATGTGTATATTTTATTCCATTATTTCCAGACTACTCCTGTTTTTTTCTTCTCACTCGCCTTCTTCTTGCTTGGTTTCTTTCCGTCCGCCGCTTTCTGCTTGGCTCGGCCGCTTGCAGGTATAACACGCTTGGGCCAACCACCCTTTTTGGTGGTTGTCGAAGACGAGCGTCCATTGATCTCGCTATCAGTCGTTCGCGTTGAGGTGACATCGGTCTCTTCGTACGTGCCGTGCTGACGTGCGAAAGCATCTGCGGCCTCTTTAGTGCGGAACTTGTGTTCCCTGCCATTCTCGTCCCATGCGCTAAACTCGTTGTTGTTGGAGCGATTGTGTGCTGCCGCCGCCGCATACGAGTTGGCTGCAGATGCTCGGTGCGCACCTGCAGCGGCCGTCTGTGCCGTGCCGCGTGCCTTCTCCGTTGCCACCTTTGCCTTCTGGAGCTCTTCGGCATAGTCGGCTGCAGCCTTGGCCGCAATAGCCTTCTGTGCAGCGGTCTTCGCGTCCTCCTCGGCCTTCTTAATTGCGCTGGGCTGCAGGGCCCGTTTCCAGCCATGTGCTTCCTGATCGCGTTCTGCCTTCTCCCTCGCCAGGCGCTGGGCCTCTCGCTGTGCCTCCACCTCGCGCAGCGTCTTCGCCCGCTGGTTCTGCAAGTCGCCGATCTTAAGCGAGTAGTTGAGGTATGTATCTCCGTTGGCCTCGCGTTCCGCCTTCTCCTTGGCCAGGCGCCGCTCCAGCGGTGTCTGTTGGCTCATCGTCTGGTGGTTGTACGAGTTCGGTGCGCCCTTCGTGGTGAAGTACAGGTTGCTAAGCGACATCAGGCCGTCACCCACTGCCGCCCATATCTTCTGCGACCGCTCCTTCCGTTCGCGCTGGGCCCGCTGCTCATCCGTTTCCGGCTTCTGCTTCGCGGCGGCCTCCCGGAGCAGCCTTATCTGTTCGTCCATGCCCATCACGGCATCATGGTCGTTCTGGGCCTTCGCACCCGCTGCATCAGCCTTGGTGCCGGCATCGTCTGCCTTTACGCCTGCATCGTCTGCTGCCGGCGCCGTCACAACATCGTCCCTGTGCTGGATGGCCCATTCCTGCGAGCCCTTCGCCGGCACATATTGCTCGGTGCCCGGTGCCGCTTCCGCGGGTGTCTGGGCACCGGTATGCTGTGGGATATCGTTCTTTGTGCTCATACGTATTATATATAATAGGTGTTAGAATGGCATGCTGGCAGCCGCCTGGCCGACGCCCTGCACCGCCTGGCTTATGGCCTGCGACTTCTGCATCGTCAAGTCGTTGAGCTGCTTCTGGTAGTTCTGCTCGTTCTGCTGGTAGGTCTGCTCAATCTGGTCCTTACGCTTGTCGGCATTGACTGCAATGTTCGACACCGCGTCTGTCAATGCCTGGTTGTTCGCGGCCTTGGCCGCTGCCGTGCTCTCCTCGGTGCCGCCCATGACAGCAGCACTGCCGGCCGCCTGGCGGTTCCGGTTCCGGATGCTCTCCTCCGTCTTGGTCAGCAGAGCCTGCGCGTCTGCTCTCTGCGTCGCGTCCTCGTTGTAGCGCTGGTCATACCAATTTTGGTTCTTCTCCCGCTGCGCCTCTATACTTTTTCGCATCTGGCTGACAGCCTTGGCTGCCGATATGCCGCCGTACACACTGCCGGCTGCACCTACTATACTACCGAATAGTCCCATATAGTTATATGTTTAGCAATACTTAATAATTTGCGTCAAAGATATAATAGTATCTTTGCAGCGTTACTTTATCTTTTGTGACACGTTAAAAACACGATAGGACCATGAAGGGAATGAAGACAGGCGGGCGTCAGAAAGGCACGCCCAACAAAGAAGAGAGCCCCATCACCGTGGCCCTCCGCCGGCACTCCATGGAGTATTTCACGCCGGACGAGGCGCTGGGCGGGCGCTCACAGTTCGACCTCGACATCGAGCAAATGACGCCCGAAGATAGGGCACAGGCAGAGATACGCATCGTCGAATTCCATACGCCTCGCAAGAAGGCTGTCGACGTGCAGAGCAATGTCTCCGTCAACGTCACGATCGAAGACACACTGCGTCACCTGTGCGGTGGCGAGCTCGTCGACGACGAAGACGATGAATGACCGGACGCGTCAAAGGAATGTCCAAGATGCGTCTAAGATATGTCTAAGATATGCGGACGACAGGGATAGTCCCGTCGTCTATCGCGTCTACTTATAGACAGACATCAGTTGTGCAAAGCTTCAAATTCACAGCCCTCGGCGGAGGGTGTTCCCAAACCTTTTGGCCCCGTCAGTCGCGATGACTGGCGGGGTTATTTTTTGCCATTTTCGAGGGGGTAAAATGCTAATTAAAAAAGGGTACCCTTTCCATTTTTGCACATTTTAGTGTGCACAAAATGCAGAAAACTTTTTTCACTTTTGTGCGCACAGTTATTTTTCAGTTTGCACAAACGAAATTCTTTTGCGAAATTATGTCGAATTAAGTTTCGCGCCATAACGCCTGTCGTTGTAGGCGTTCTGCGGTAATTAAAAAGGGTACCCTTTCCATTTTCGACACATACCCTTTCCAC
>CAVINS010000090.1:0-8959 GCA_963643925.1 Bacteroidaceae bacterium | reverse complement strand
ACAGTTTTTGGGTTAGCCTCTGGGACTCCAGTCCACGGAGTTTGTCGGGTGCGCTGAGAGAAACGCAAAAACATACAGTCAAGTGCAGTTCGAGCAGGAAATCAGGGAATACGAAGCGTTGAGGAAGAAATACCAGGCCTCTATCGTCAACACGATGAATCGGGAGGAGTTCGTCAAGTACAACGAGATACTCTTCTCGGCACACTCTTGTGCCATCGAAGGCAACTCGTTCTCCGTGGACGACACGCGCGAACTGAAGGAAAAAGGTCTTGGAATGATTCCTGCCGGCAAAACCCTACTTGAGGCGTTCGAGATGCTGGACCACTTCGAGGTTTTCGAGTATATGATGCAGCATACGAACGGCCCGCTGAGGAGGCATTGCTGAAGGAAATCAACCGGCGTGTGACACTCCACACCCTCTCCTACCGCACTCCGGACGCCATACCGGGCGAATACACCACCACCGACATGGCAGCGGAAGATATCGTCTTCGGCGATCACGAAGAGCTGATGGCAAGGCCCCGCCTGCTGGACTCCACCGAACGGGCCATCGCGGCCGCCACGGTCCACCCAATGGTGTTGGCAGCCCGTTTTCACGGGTTCTACGAGTACCTCCACCCCTTTCGCGACAGCAACGGCCGCACCGGCCGGTTGCTGAGCAACCACATCTTCCTTCGCATGGGACACCCGCTGTTCATCATCCCCTCCGACAAGCGTCAGGAGTACATCACCTCCCTACGCATGATTCGAACCGAGGGGACCGACGAGCACCTCATCCACTTCTTCTTCGAGACCGCCACGCGGCGCATGCTGAGCGAGATGGAACAGAAAGAGGCGAACTCCCGACGCTTCACCACGTTCCCGTTCTGACACGGGAGGATATTTGCATCTTTTAGAAATAACACACAAACGACCACCTCTTCATTCCGCTCTTTAAAGGCTATGCGGCGGAACGAAGAGGTGGCTTGGACTTATTTGAAAAATTGGTATAAAAAAATTAAGTCATGTAAAAAGCTGTATTTCAGCCAAGTTTAGTTTTAGTATTTCAGCATCTCAATTATCATTTCAAAGGTATATTCAATACATTTCCTCGACGTCGGGTCTACTTCGTTAACGTCGCCCCATCGACGTGCTCGCCGATGAAGATGGCCTGCGCCCCCCACTCTGCCCGAGGTCCACGTTCAGGTAAGGCTTGCCTTTCTCCATGTAGGTCTTAGCGCCACAATCACCTTCTGAGCCTCATCGTCGCTCAGCTTCACACTGTATTCTAGGGAGCTCGTCTCTCCGCATCAACGTACGGCTGCTCCTCATCCTCGCGGCTTGCCTTGGCGTCCCCTTCGGCTTTCGTCTTCGTATGGACATCGAATTTTGCACCTGAATTGGCATTCGTATTCGTATGGGCACCGAATTTTGCACCCGATCGAGTTTCCGTATTGGCACTGGGTTTTGCACCGGATTCAGTCTCCGTATTGACACCGAATTTTGCACCTGATTGAGTCTCCGTATGGGCATCGAATTTTGCACCTGATTTTGAGTCCTCATCAGTGCCTGCCAGTGCCTCACAGGTTCCGTCCATAGCCGCTGGTGCAACTGATTGTCCGTTTTCATCCACAGATGTCGGTGCATCGTGCTGTGGGTTCGATCTGTCCATCTTCCGCACCATCAGGTAGGCGAGGATGCCCCTACCCCAACCAGTCCGAAGAAGAGGAACCAAATCCAGCTCCAGTTCTTTGCGATGGTGGTGTCCGTGCGGAGCTGATAGCTGTCGGCAAGGGGCTCTCCGTTGACCGACATCCTGGCAATCTGCACGGGCGAATGGCGGAATGGGGATTTCGTGTCGACTACCACCAGTTCCTTCATGCAGGGGACCAACAACTCTCCGTTGCGGTATTTACAGATGGAGGCCCCGCACTTGCACCCATGATGACTCCCACCAGGTCGCCTACCGGGAAGAGGGAGTAGTGCGTAAGGCTCTCGTCCATCCTCATCAAGCCGTCTTCGCCGCCCAACCAATAGTACAGTCAGAATGTGTCTCTCCATAGACATCCGGTATAGGCACGTCGGGCTGCGGTCGGCCCGGGTTATTTCGTCTCTATGACGAGGAAGCGCGAAACGCTCCAGAACTCGTTGGCGTTGGTGATGGTGAGCACATACTGGCCCTTGGCATCCTTCTCCAGCTTGTAAGAGCCGTCGGGATGGGTGGTCAGCAACTCAGCCTTCTTGGAGTAGAGCTTCAGCTCCTTGAACTCGCGGATGTCTATCTGCGAGAAGTAATCCTTGTTGAAGTCGCCGTTCTTCAGCACATCACCCTTCTGCAGGATCTTCTGCTCCTTGAGTTCCTTGCGTGTGCCGAACACATACCATGCGGAGTTCAGGGCTTTGTCCTGGGCAGCCACGGTTTTCGTCTTGGCCTCGTTCTCAGCCGAGAGGTTCTCCACGTCGGTAGTCAGTCCGGCAACGGCATCGTCGAGCTCGCTGATACGGATGTTCTTGGCAGCCAACTCCTCCTGCAGCGACTTTATCTGCAAGGTCTTCTCCTCCAACTGAGCCTGCAGGTTAGCTACGGCTTTCTTCAGCTGTGCAGAGTTGTAGGTACTGTTCTTCAATTGTTTCTGCAGCTTGGCAATCTGTTCCCGATTGTCGGCCATCGTCTTGGTGATGAACTCCAAATCGTCCTTGATCTTCTCCGTCGGAGAGATTCCCTCGCCCGTCTGAGCCTGCAGGTCCACACGGTTCTCAGCCGCGTTGATTTGCTGGAATCCTTCCTGAATCTCGTTGAATGTTCCCATAATCTGGTCGAGTTCGGCATTACGCTCCGACAGAGCCGTCAACAAAGAGTCGTTCTCAGCCTTCAATGCAGATTTGCCACCGCCATCGCATGATGCAAGCAAAGCAGCCACACATAGTGTCAATAAAGCTAACTTTTTCATATTCAATACTTTTAAATGAAAATGTTTTTATTACTTGTTCTCAATTATTGTTTGTTGTTTATTGTCTCTTTTCCACCCGAATCCGAGGACTACTGTTCATCGGCTTCGAGTTTGAATTTCTTTTTCTTCTTGTTGATCCTCAGCACTTTCCAGTCGCTGTCCGTCTCCGCTACGCCCTCTTCACGGGAAGCCGTGGCGGAGTCTTCCTTCTCGTCGCAGCCAGCCAACACGATGACTATTTCGCCGCGCGGCTCCATTTCGGTGAAGTGAGCCACCACCTCTGTCAGCGTTCCGCGCACACTCTCCTCGTGCACCTTGGAGATTTCGCGGCAGACGGAGACCTGACGGTCCGCACCGAAGTATTCGATGAACTGTGTCAACGTCTTCACCAAGCGATAGGGAGATTCATAGAAGACCATCGTGCGCGACTCGTTTTGCAGCTGCATCAGACGTGTAGCGCGGCCTTTCTTCTGTGGCAAGAAACCCTCGAAGCAGAAGCGTTCGTTGGGCAGGCCGGAAGAGACTAATGCCGGCACGAAGGCCGTGGCACCGGGCAGACACTGCACCTCTATGCCGTTGCGCACGCACTCGCGCACCACCAGGAACCCGGGGTCGGAGATGGCAGGCGTTCCGGCGTCGGATATCAGCGCCACCGTGTCGCCGCCCTTGATGCGGTTCACCACACTCTCCACGGTCTGGTGTTCGTTGAACTTATGGTGCGACTGCATGGCGTTCTTTATGTCGAAATGTTTCAGCAAGACGCCGGAGGTGCGCGTATCTTCTGCCAGTATCAGATCCGCCTCCTTCAGCACCCGGATGGCGCGCAGAGTCATGTCCTCTAGATTGCCCACCGGCGTAGGTACTACGTATAACATTCCCATAATCAACCTTTCTGCTACATATGAGGAAGCAAATGTAACAGAAAAAAGTTCTCACATACCCAATCCCGCTCATTATTTAACAGCTCTTATACTTTATTTAAAGCGAGGGAAGGCTGACAAATAAGCAAGACCCGACGGTCTGAACGACATAAACAAAATAAATTATCCGCAAATTGTTTGGCGGTTCAGAAATTGTCCGTATCTTTGCACCCGCTTAAAGCAAAAAGGTTTGATTCGCTAGCTCAGCTGGTAGAGCACAACACTTTTAATGTTGGGGTCTTGGGTTCGAGCCCCAAGCGGATCACTCACAGGAAAGGCTTTGGGCAAACACAGGTCCGATTCGCTAGCTCAGCTGGTAGAGCACAACACTTTTAATGTTGGGGTCTTGGGTTCGAGCCCCAAGCGGATCACTCACAGGAAAGGCTTTGGGCAAACACAGGTCCGATTCGCTAGCTCAGCTGGTAGAGCACAACACTTTTAATGTTGGGGTCTTGGGTTCGAACCCCAAGCGGATCACCCGAAGAGAAGGATATCGTTGCGGTATCCTTCTCTTTTGTTTTATGCCCCGGCACCCTTCTTACGCTCCGACCGGCGGAGGAAGAAGTTGGCAAGTATGGCTCCCGACACGTTGTGCCACACACTGAACACCGCCCCGGGGATGGTAGCCAACGGATATTGGGCGAAATGGACGCTAGCCAACGAAGTGGCCAGACCGGAATTCTGCATGCCCACTTCGATGGAGACGGCACGGCATTTCGTAGCGTCCATCTTCATCAGCCTGGCAGCTGCATAGCCCAACGCATAGCCCAACACATTGTGCAGCACCACGATGCAGAATATCAGCAGTCCGCAACTCATCAGTTTGGCCGCATTGGCACTGACCACGGCACCCACAATGGCGACAATGGCCAGGGTGGACACAAGCGGAAGCACCTCCACCGCCCGCTCGGCGAAGCGGGAGAAGTAGTGGTTGATGAGGAAGCCCAACACGATGGGCAGTATGACCACCTGCACGATGGAGAGGAACATGGAAATCACGTTCACGTCCACAGTCTGCCCGGCATAGAGGTACGTCAGCAGAGGGGTCATCACGGGAGCCAGTATGGTGGAGACGGCCGTCATGCCCACCGACAAAGCCACGTCGCCCTTCGACAAGTAGGTCATCACGTTGGACGAGGTTCCACCAGGACAGGTACCCACGAGGATGACTCCCACCGTCAGCTCCGGCGAGAGGTGAAACACGACCGCCAGCAGATAGGCCAACAGAGGCATGATGGTGAACTGCGCCACAGCACCTACCACCACGTACTTCGGGTGACTGAAGACGATACGGAAGTCGCCGGGCTTCAGCGTGAGTCCCATGCCGAACATGACGATGCCCAACAGCGTGTTGATGTAACTGGTCTTGATGAAGCCGACCGCACCGGGCAGCAACAGGGCCACCACAGCCATGGCGATGACGATGAGGGCCATGTATTTGCTAAAGAAGCGAGAGATGATTCGTAGTATGTTCATTGTCGTTTTGGATCGTTTTTGGTATTCTGTTTCAGTTTTGTCGCCAAGCCGCACTACTCCCGTCCGAACATCTTACAACGCAGCAGCACGTTCTGTCGGAGGTGGTCGCCATAGAAAAAAAGCTCCTGCAAATGGAGATTGCCGACGGGGAACAAGTCCTGCAGCGGTGCGAAGTGGTAGCGTTGCGGGTCGATATTGTCGACGACGAGGAGGTGGCTCAACGTATCCACTCGCACCGTCACCGCCAGGTTGTCCGCAAGAGGCTCCACAGCAGTGCCGTACGGGAAGCGGGCATCGGGGGCAGCAGCTTGCCGGCCTGACGCGAGGAGCGTTGCCGGAGCAGACGCTGTGGTCCACGACACAGGGTTGATGCAACCGATGTTGTCCCGGCAAAGCAATTCACACCGGACTTCAGCCGAGGTCACGCTGTTGAAGTTCACCGTCACGCCACACGAGCAGGCGTCCTGCGCCAGGCGGATGTGCGAGGTTTGGTGTCCTTCGAGCCGGACCGTATCTGCCGCCGTCACGCCAAAGCCCACGACGTAAGCCGCCACGAGCCGCTTGTAGGTCTCGTCGCTGATGTGCCGCAGCACCGCCTTCACCAGGAGGCCGCCCTGGCTGTAACCGGCCAGGATGAACGGACGTCCGCCATTGTAATGATCCAGGTAATAGTCGAAAGCCGCAAGCACATCCTCCGTCGCCACGCTATAGGCCGTCACGGAAGTCTCGCCCTCCAGTCCGCCAAAGGTGGCCTGTCGGTAGTATGGGAGGAAAAGGTTTGCCCTGGTGGCGAAAATCGTGTCCGCCAGCTGGGCCGACAACCGCCACGCCTCCCTGTGGTCCGCCCGTGTGGGGTCGGCATTGTAGTGTGTCACTCCCTGTCCGTCTTGCCAGGCGGACACACACGTGGGCAGCAGGTAAAACACGTCCGGCAACGTCGCGTCGATGTGGCTCAACCGTTCGCCGCCCTCGTACCACAGTGCAGTGTCCGACCAGCAGAGCGTGTTCTCCGCGCCCGCTTCCCGGTCGTTCTTGCACGAAGTGAGGACAAAGCCCAACGCTATCGCGCCAAGCAGTGCCAAGGCCGCCAGCGGCAATACTGTTCTCTTCTTCATCCGCCAATGTTTTTCAGTTGTGCTCAGTCTTCGTCAAGTCCCGTGGTAAGCCGCAGGCGCAAAGCCTCGCACTCTTCGTCGGTCAGTCCACATTCCTTCAGGTATTTCTTGGCGGCAGCCTGCAACCTTGCGCCCTGGAACCCCATGGTCTGAGAGTTGAACAGCCCCAGACCGTCCCAGTCGATGGCCGCCACGTCCGCCTCGTCCCAGTCGATGGCAACATAGTTCTCCAGCGCCTCCTCGTTGCACAGCAGCCATATCATGCGGTCGATGGAGAGCGTCTGGCGCATGCGGTACGATTCACCCTGGTCTTCAATCTTGTAGAAGTTGAGCAGCGTCACCATGTAGTCGCGGCACAGCTCCTCCACACCGGCTCCGGCCAAGGCTTCGAGCAGCATGGAGACGAAGCCGCAGCGGTCCTTGCCCTCGTTGCAGTGAAGCAGGTAAGGCGGTTCGTGCGTCAGCATAAATTTGGCCGCCCTGCCCATGCGTGTCTTGAAATCGTCGTTGAAGCTGTTGGCCATCATGCCACAGGCTATGGTGCTGCCGGCGTTGAACAGTGTGGGGCAGTAACTGGAGGCATAGCCGTCCATGGCCATGTACCGCTGCACCTCCTCGGGCGTGTCCGCCAGGTCGATCTCCGTCCTGATGCCCACCACACGGGCCAGGCTGTCGGCTACGGCATAGCGTTTGGCGTTCTTCACACAGTTGAGCGGATTGCTCGACCGATAGAGCACCCCGGGTGCCACACCCGTAGTGGTCACCATGCGGAAGTTGGCATATTCCGTCGCCGCCTCCCCCGCCAACCTGTCCGTCGAATAGACAGACTTCATCAGTTCGTAGGTCTTCCGGTAACCGCCCTTCTGTGCAAGGGTCATCGTCACCTTGTCTCCCGGCTTTCCACAAATGTAGTAGTGGAAGTCGCCGTTGAGCATCGCGAAGCCATAGTCGTCGCCCTTGGCATTGTAGTCCACGTAAGAGGGTTCCAGCACGGCCACCTCGTTGAACGAACTGACGAAGGGCATGTTTCGCAGATGGATGTCATCGATAGTGACGTCCACCAGGTCGGCATAATCGAACCCCACGGCCTTCATCTCTGCCGGGGTGAAGCTCGGTATCGGCTGTCCGAAGCTGTTGACCTCTACTATGTAACCTGAGATGGCGGGAACGGAATCCTTGTCCGATGAGCTGTCGTTGCAAGCCGGGAGCAGCGCCAAGGCCACCAGCACCGCATACGTATTGACAATTTTCATACTTTTTCTATTTTCCATAAAAACACGCTGCAAAATTACTCACTTTTTTCTTTCCCGGAAACAGTTTCAGGCAAGAGTTATGCCCCGGGGCGCCAATCATCCCCGCCCACTGGCACAGTCTAAGGAGGAAAGGCCCTTCGAACCGTAAAAAAGTGCAACCAACTAGCTAGGTACATTTTGTTTGGGAAACGCGAAATTTTGCATTATCTTTGCAGACGTTATAAACTAAAGTAACGAAACGAACTATGGACATCAACGATCGCAGTATGACAGATGACAGATAATGACACTTATTTTCGAACTTTACCTATGCGTGCGCGCGAGAAAGTCACCTTAACGCTTATTGAGTCCGTCCGCCAGATATATATTACAACTCTTGAAAATCATCTGACGCAAGTGCCACCTGACGCACTTTACGGAACTAACGACGCGATGGGAACGCCCTGCCGGAGACTATGCTTCGCAGGCGCTCAGACAATCGATTGTATGAAGCAAAACAATCGATTGTATAAGCCCAAACAATTAAATTGTTTGAGCCAGTACAATGGTATGGCGTATCGCCCGGTGAGAGAGGGGTGAAATCCCTTGGCTATAGCCACGGCTCAAGTTCGGGACTTGGGTGAAAGCCATCAGTTACCACATAAAGGCTGGGGTTCGTTACAAATTTCGCAAATTCATCATTAAATATACAAGACGAGAAACAAGAAACAAAAGACGACAAGATATGAACATACCGATAAAATACACATTCTCTGGACACGAATCATTTCCTTGTAAGACCTTATGGCTAAAAAAAGGGTATGATTTCGTAAAAGAGCATGGCAATTGGAACGACGCAGACTCCGTGGTAAAGCTTGGGGTTGGCAAAAATATGGCTCTTCCGTTAAATGCGTAGACGCTTGTCGTGTAGGGCGTATAGCTTTAACGTGAAAAAATCGTCATTCCTGAATCCGTACATTTGCCTTTTCAACACTTTGATTTTATTGTTAATTCCCTCCGTAGGCCCATTTGACATGGGATAATCATACCAGGCGAGTATGTACGGTTTATATGCTCGTAATGTTGCAGCCATTCTGACCATTGGCTGTATTTTTGAATCCATGGCGGCGCACCCGACAAACTCCGTGGACTGGAGTCCCAGAGGCTAACCCAAAAACTGTTGACAAACGATACGTATGACTCTAACAAGTTGTACCTTTGCATCATGAAACAGACAGACAATGTAAATATGTACGAAGGCCTCGCCTCGTTCTTTCTTCCCGAAG
>CAVINS010000089.1:0-9010 GCA_963643925.1 Bacteroidaceae bacterium | reverse complement strand
ACGTTTCATATAAGCGTACTGCTCTTTGGAACCTAGCCCTTGCCGAGAGAGCCAATCTCCAAACAACAACGAAACGCGTGGTTCAACTTCTATTATTTGCTGTATTTTTGTTGCCATATTCCCTGTAATTACGAATTTGACGATAAATTATATGCAAAAGTATATATTTAATCTGATACGACCAAAGTTTTCTGCCGAAAAGTACTGATGCTTGCTGAATATTTTCCTTTATATTCGCAATTATGACGAATTCGAAGTGCAAAACCAAGCAAATTTCAACTTTATCGAAGTGACCTATTGTACTAAAGGAATATGCTTATCCCTTTCGGTACACAATGTTAAAAATGTGGCACGCGTGCCACATTTCCGAGCAAACATTCGTCAGTCTCGAATAAACTTCGTACATTTACATCCAGTTAGAAGTGAGTTCTAACGCTTCACTCGTTCTTGTGTTGCCACCTTATTATATAAGGCTACGCAACATTGTTTTTTGAAGAAGCCTTTCCCATAGGTTTTGAATGCAAAATCGCCCGAATGAATGTTTTCAATCCAATAATTGTTAACCCCAAAGTCTCGGGACTTTCTTGGGAACATCACTATTTTTAGGCTTCTACTACCACTGATTTCCAAGACTTTAAGTACCACCTAAGTCCCACCTTTAGTAGGGCCAGCAGTTGTTTCATCGTTCAAAGTTTTAGGTAGTTTCAAAGATAATGTAAGTCGAATACAAAACACCAAGCGAGCTTGATTGCTTTTGTTGAGGCGCACATCTCATAGGCAAAAGTAAACAATGTGGTTGAATATTCCAAGCCCATGAAGCAACAAACGAAAAACAAAAGTCCTGCTTTACCGAAGTAAAGCAGGACTTTTGCGGTGTGTACGGGACTCGAACCCGTGACCCCATGCGTGACAGGCATGTATTCTAACCAGCTGAACTAACACACCAAAGTTTGTTATTCTTGTCAATCTCTCTCGATTGCGGTTGCAAAGGTAGGGATAATTTCTGTACCTCCAAACATTTTCCCGATATTTTTTACAAATATCATGTTTTTCTTTAGCTGAGGTCCTCCAGCAACTGCCGGATGGTGCGGTGGAACGTGGGATGCTCCAGCTCGGGCGCTATCTCGGCTAAGGGGTGGAGTACGAAGTCGCGCTGTTGCATCAAAGGGTGGGGAATCTGCAGTTCCTCGTCGCGATAGACGGTGTCGCCGTAGAGGAGGATGTCGATATCGATGGGGCGGTCGTGGTAGACGCCATCGGTGCTCTTGCTGAGGCGGCCCAGGTCGCGCTCTATGGCTTGCGTGACGTGTAGCAAGGCGATGGGCTGCAGGGTGGTCTCCACCTGCAGGGCAGCGTTGAGGAATGTATTGTCTGACTGGAATCCCCAGGGGGCGGTTTCATAAAAAGAGGATAGGGCGACGATGCGTCCTATCCTCTTCTGTATCTCGCCGACGGCACGTTGCAGCTGCGACGGCTTGTCGCCCAAGTTGGTACCCAGACCTAAGTAAACCTGCATCGCGCGTAGTCGTGTATTAGTCGATCACCAGCATGGCATCGCCATAAGTACCGAAGCGGTAGTCCTCTTCGAGGGCGATGTTGTAGGCGTTCATAATCAAATCGTAGCCTCCGTAGGCGCAAACGAGCATCAGCAAGGTGGAGAGTGGCAGCTGGAAGTTGGAGATGAGTCCGTCTGCCAGACTGAACTCGTAGGGCGGGAAGATGAACTTGTTGGTCCATCCCTCGAACTCCTTCAGGTTGCCATCGGTACCCACGGCGGTCTCTATGGCGCGCATCACGGTAGTGCCCACGGCGCAGACCTTGTGTCCGCTCTTCTTGGCACGGTTTACTATCTCCGTAGCCTCGGCGTTGACGAACATCTGCTCGGAGTCCATCTTGTGCTTGGTAAGGTCCTCCACGTCGATGTCGCGGAAGTTGCCCAGTCCTGCGTGCAGTGTGATGTAGGCGAAGTCGATACCCCTTATCTCCATACGCTTCATCAACTCGCGGCTGAAGTGGAGTCCGGCGGTGGGGGCTGTCACGGCTCCTTCGTTGCGTGCGAAGATGGTCTGGAAGCGCTCGGCATCCTCGGGTTCCACCTTACGGTTGATGAAGGTGGGCAGGGGAGCCTCTCCCAGTGCATAGAGCGCGCGTTTGAACTCGTCGTGGGGGCCGTCGTAGAGGAAACGTAGCGTGCGTCCGCGTGAGGTGGTGTTGTCGATCACCTCGGCTACCATAGAGTCGTCCTCACCAAAGTAGAGCTTGTTGCCGATACGAATCTTACGGGCAGGGTCCACCAGCACGTCCCACAGGCGCAACTCCTCGTTCAGCTCACGAAGCAGGAACACCTCGATGCGGGCTCCAGTCTTCTCCTTGTTTCCGTAGAGGCGAGCGGGGAACACCTTGGTGTCGTTGAAGACAAACACGTCCTTGTCGTCGAAGTAGTCCAGCACCTCTTTGAAGATTTTGTGCTCTATCTCACCCGTCTTTCTGTGGACAACCATCAGTCGCGACTCGTCGCGGTGTGTGGTGGGATACAAGGCTATCTTCTCTTCCGGAAGCTTAAATTTAAATTGCGACAGTTTCATAAATATCTAATAATCTTATTCATTAATTTCCACTTCTTGTTGTTCTATCCAGGCGGGGAAGTCGTCAAGGGCTATGCAGTCGCTCAGCCGCACGTCGCCCACGCGTGTGCGTTGGAGGGCTGTGAGGTGTGCGCCACTGTGCAGCGCCTCGCCGATGTCGCGGGCCAGCGCCCGTATGTAGGTCCCCTTGCTGCAGACCACCCGTATGGTTATCTGGGGCAGGTCGCAGCGGAGCAGTTCTATCTCGTCGATGACCAGTGTCTTGGGCTTCAGCTCCACCTCGCGCCCCTTGCGTGCCAGGTCGTAGGCCCGCTTGCCGTTCACCTTGCAGGCCGAGAAGGTGGGCGGCACCTGTTCGATGGTGCCCACGAACTTCTTCAGCGTCTCCTCCACCAGATTGCGGGTGATGTGGTCGGTAGGGTAGGTGGCATCAATCTCGTGTTCCAGGTCAAACGAGGGCGTGGTGGCTCCCAGCATGAGAGTGGCCACATATTCCTTCGTGTGGCCTTGAAACTCCTCTATCCGCTTTGTGGCCTTGCCCGTGCAGAGTATCATCACGCCTGTGGCGAGGGGGTCCAGTGTGCCGGCGTGGCCCACCTTCAGCTTCTTCACCCCCTGCTTCTGGCAGAGGAAGTAGCGTACCTTGTTGACAGCGCCGAACGAGGTCCACTTGTAGGGCTTGTTGATGTAGAGTATCTCTCCTTCCTTGAAGTTCATGGGTCTTGCCGGGTTACATGATTTCGAGACTATAGCCGCAGAGCGCCATCACGATGATGAGCCCGCCCACGATGATGCGATACCAGCCGAAGGCCTTGAAACCGTACTTGGTGACGAAGCTGATGAAGAACTTGATGGCTAGCAGGGCTACCACAAATGCCACCACGTTGCCCACGATGAGGGCGGTCATGTTGTCGAACAGCACCGATGGATTGCCCGAGGTGATGAGCTTCAGAAGCTTGTATGCCGTGGCAGCGAACATGGTAGGCACAGCCAGGAAAAACGAGAACTCCGCTGCAGCCTTGCGGGTGAGCCCTTGCGACATGCCGCCCACGATGGTGGCCATGGAGCGCGACACGCCCGGTATCATGGCAATGCACTGGAACAGACCGATGCGGAAGGCACGGCGCTCGGTGAGCCCGGTGTCCTCGCTACCTTTGTTGAAGATGCGGTCGCAGAAGAGCATGAACACACCTCCGATGACCAACATCACGGCCACCACCATCACGCTCTCCAGCAGCTGGTCTATCAAGTCGCTGAAGAGGAATCCCAGCACAGCGGCTGGGATGAAGGCTACGAGCAGCTTCCAGTAGAAGTCGAACCTGTGCAGGAACAGCTTCAGTGCGCCAGCCCCCTCGGGAGCGGGTGCGTGGTTGAGGCGAAAGAACCGCTTCCAGTAGAGGCACACCACGGAGAGTATGGCTCCGAACTGTATGATGACGGTGAAGGCCTTCACGAACTCGGTGCTCTCCACGCCTAGCAGGTTCTGGGTGATAATCATGTGTCCCGTGGACGACACGGGCAGGTATTCCGTCAGTCCCTCGACAATGGCTATCACCACTGTCTGTAGCATATCCAGGTCGCTCATTCTTCTTTCGAATCTTTTTTAGGTTTGCGCAGAAGTGCATAAATCATGAACACGAAGCCGAAGAAGCATACCGCGGGCGCCACCTTGATGCGGCGTACGCTGAATATGTCTGGCTCGAACATCTCCTCTGTGGAGCCAGGTCCGGTCATCAACAGGAAACCGACTATCACCACGGCCATGCCGATGGCCAGCAGGATGAAGTTTGTCTTGTCCAAAGCGAATTTTGTCTTATCCATTCTGTATTTCTTTATTTGGATGAATCTTATATCTGATAGAGTTTGTTGGTGCACATGCGCAGGTATCTGTCTATTGACAGGTAAGCGCACATGAGTGTGATGACGACACCGAACAGCAGCACCGCCAGTGCCACGGAAGCCATCACGCCGGAGGTGATGACCTCCGTCAGCTCGGGTTCGTAGCGCAGCAACAGGCGCGAGCCGCCCCACAGCACCCCGTTGGCCAACAGGCCAGAGAGGATGCCCACCCATAGGTTGCGCAGCAGGAACGGGCGACGGATGAATCCCCAACTGGCTCCCACCAACGTCATGGTGTGGATGAGGAACCGGCGCGAGTAGATGGCGAGCCGTATGGTGTTGTTGATGAGGGCGAACGACACTAGTGTCAGCAAGGCGGCGATACCCAGCAGCACCACGCTCACCTTGCGGATGTTGGAGTTAACGGCGTCCATCAGCGCCTGCGGATAGACAATCTCCGTCACCCCCTTGTTCTTCTTGATTTCCTTCTCAATCCACTGCAGCGAGTCGGAGTTGGCGTAGACGGAGTTGAGCTTTATCTCCAGCGAGGCCGAGAAGGGGTTGTAGCCGAGGAACTTTTCGGGGTCGGCTCCCATGGCCTCGGAGTGTTCCTTCAGCGCATCCTTCTTCGAGATGTACTGGCACTCCTTTACGTATTGCCGTTTGCTGAGGTCTTTCTTGAACTTGATGATGTCCGTCTCTTTCGTGTCGTCGCTCATCAGGATGGAGAAGTTGATGCTCTCGCGCACATACACCGAGAGGTTGCGTGCCGAGAGGACGAAGAACATCACCATGCCGAGCAGGATGAGCACCATGGTGGTGCTGATGCAGGAGGTGACGAACTGCATGCTCCATATATTCCCTATTTTCTTATTCATTGCTTACAGTTTCTTTCTGAATACATAAATGATGGAACTGCTGCGTCCCCTTCTCGTGCGGGCGTTCATCCATGCCATCGCTCCCCAGAAGAGTCCGCGCAAGAAGGTGAAGTGGTGCTCCTCGTACCGCTCGCTCATCATGGAGATGTAGAAAGCGTCGAACGGCATGGGATGATGACCCTCTAGGATGAAGCGGTGCTTCAGCGCGAAGCGTTGCATAGAACTGATGGTGAAGTGCCAGAGGTGGCGCGGCACGTCGTAGGCAGCCCAATGGGCTCCGTACTTCTCAGCGTCGTATGACCCGCAGTTGGGCACGGCCACCACCAGCACCCCTTCGTCGTCGAGCAGGCGGTACAGGGTCTCCCACAGCTCGTCGAGGTGCTCGATGTGTTCCATGGAGTGCCACAGCGTGATGACGTTGAACTCCTTAGGCTTGAAGTTGCCCAGCTCCGTGTCCGGCTTCATCAGCAGATGGAAGTGGTCCAGGGCGAACTGGCGTGCCTGTGCGCTTTTCTCCACGGCCTCCACGTCCCATCCCTTCTCGAACATTGTGTGGATGAAGTATCCCGTGCCTGCCCCTATGTCGAGGATGCGTCCCGTGGGGCGGTGCAGTGCCTTGCGCACCAGGCGGGCCTTGCGGCCGAGCATGTAGCGGCGCACGTAGTGGTAGAGTGTGTTGACGATGCCTTTGTGGGTGTCGCTGTGTGAGATGTAGGCGGGGGTGTCGTAGTAGCGGCCTATCTCCGCTTCCACGGGTGCGCCCTGTGTAAAGCGGAAGCCACAATCCTCACACTCGAGCAGGCTGAAGCGCTCTCCTGTGGCATAGTGGTCCTTGCAGTCCAGGAAATGCCTGAAATGGTTTCCGCCGCAGAGCGGACAAGCCTCTATCGTGAGTTTATTCATCGAACGCAAAGATGTTTATTGTTTCGCCGTGTGCCATAAGGGCATACACCACCCAAATTTGTTGCAAAATAACAAATAAAAGCCGTTGCCAGCACGTTTAATTAGAATCTTTTAAGACAAACCTCGGAGCCGCTGTTCTTTTATTTCCTACTTTTGCATCAGAAAGGGGGCTGTGTGGTATGGTCCCCGTCGATATAACGGAATCGTATGGAAAACAAGAAACTTACTAAATCGAACAACAAAATGATTGCCGGTGTATGCGCCGGCTTCGGTGAATATTTCGGCATCGACGCGACAGTAGTGCGCATCATCTGGGCATTCATGGTAGTGTGTCTGGGCTTTGGCTTACTGCTCTACATCGTGTGCTGTTTCATCATGCCCTCCGCCGGCAAGAAGAGCTACCAGGAGCGGATGCAGGAACGGCTCGACGAGCGCCGTCGCTAACCGACAACCGTTTGGTGGGGAGAGCGTGACTCATGTCGGACTTGAGGAGACTGATTTGTTTGCTTCGCTTCGATAGGGGGTGGGAGTGTCGTGTCGTCCTGTTCGTCGTGGCATTGTGCCTAGCGCTTTCTGAAGCCGAGGCGCAAGAGCCCGTGCAGCAGCAGAGCCCCGCCGCACGGGAGACCGCCGAAGGCTATCTGCTGCAGGTGTGCGTCGACCACGGGGACACCATCCCCATGGTGACTATGCACACGCTCTATGTTTACCCGCCCTACAAGTTCCGCAACAAGCGCGAGAAGGCCCGCTACGACAAGCTGGTGCGCGATGTGAAGAAGACTCTCCCTATAGCCCGCCAGATAAACGGCATCATCATTGAAACGTATGAGTATCTGAACACCATTCCCACGAAGAAAGAACGCGAGAAGCACATCAAACGGGTGGAGAAGAGCCTGAAGGCACAGTACATGCCTGTGATGAAGAAGTTCACCTTCTCGCAAGGCAAACTGCTCATCAAGCTGGTGGATAGGGAGTGTAACCAGTCCACCTACGAACTGGTGAAGGCCTTCATGGGTCCACTGCGGGCCGGCTTCTATCAAGCCTTCGCCAAGGTGTTGGGTGCAAGCCTGAAGAAGGAGTACGACCCCACGGGCGAGGACCGCATGGTGGAGCGGGTCATCAACCTGGTGGAGAGCGGACAGATTTAGTGCGCTTCCCTCTGCTCCTATACCTTATTTATATAGTCTCCCTTGGGCTTCTCACTATGCCCGAATCCACACGTGAACGGAAAAATATCCTCATTTCTGCAGAATATCTTCCTAAAAAGATTTGGCGATTCATTTTATTCGTATATTTGGGAACACGAAACATGAATCTTAAATACGATAAAATCATGAACACGAATTCTATTTTCAGTATGTATATCCCCACCCAGTTGATATTCGGTTGTGGGGAGATAAAGAAGTTGGCCACACTGCTGTTGCCGGGTAAGAAAGCGATGATTGTCATCTCATCGGGTACTTCCATGCGTAAGTATGGCTATCTGGAGAAAGTGCAGGACCTGCTGAATGAAAATAATGTGGAGAGTGTGGTATACGACAAGATACTCCCCAACCCCATAAAGGCGCACGTGATGGAAGCCGCAGAGATTTGCCGCAAGGAGAACTGCGACTTCGTCATCGGACTGGGTGGCGGCAGCAGCATCGACTCCGCTAAAGCCATCGCCACCATGGCTTGCAACACAGGCGACTTTTGGGACTACATCTCAGGAGGCTCCGGCAAAGCTCAGCCTGTGAAGAAGGTGTTGCCCATCGTGGCTATCCCCACCACAGCCGGTACGGGTACCGAGGTAGACCCGTGGGCCGTCATCACCAACCTGGAGCGTCAGGAGAAGATTGGCTTCGGATGTCCGCTCACCTTCCCCGCCATCTCCATCGTAGATCCGGAGCTGATGCTCTCCCTGCCTGCACACCTGACGGCGTACCAAGGCTTCGATGCCTTCTTTCATGCCGCTGAGGGATACATCTCCACTTGTGCCACTCCCATCAGTGACCTCTTCGCACTGGAGGCTATCCGCTTGCTCTATAAATATTTGCCCGTGGCCGTCAACGACGGACGCAACCTGAAGGCTCGTGCAAAAGTGGCTTGGGCCAGCACCTTGGCCGGTATGTCCGAGGCTACGTGCGGCTGCGTATCGCAGCACGCCATGGAGCACGCCATGAGTGCCTTCTATCCGCAGCTGCCTCACGGAGCCGGACTGATAGCCCTCTCCGAGCCCTACTTCGAGACCTTCCGCAACGACTGCATGAAGCGTTACATGAAGATGGCCGAGTGTATGACACAGCAGAAGAGCAACCGCCCGAGCGATTTCATCGAGGCTTTGGTGCGGATGAAGAAAGAGTGCCACGTGGAGGACATTAAGTTGAGCGAGTACGGGGTGACTGAGGAAGATCTGCCGAAGATGGTGACCAATGCCCGCGAGACTATGGGACGCCTCTTCACCCTCGACCCGCGCCCGATGCAGGACGACGAGGTGTTGGAGATTTACCGCAAGGCGTTCAAGTAAGTCCCTCCCTTTGTGCGCTTTCCGCGGGGTTGTCCATTCCTTGCGTACAAAGCATGATTCTCAGACAAGCCCTGTTTTTTCATAGTATACTCGGGACTGCTGTTGGAGCATGCCAAACAGGTAACAAAATAACGAAAGTGGCATAACTTTTTGAAAGTTTGCCACTTTCGTTACAAGTATTTATGGGTGTGGATACGATGCAACGAATTGCATCGGCCATTTGATTGTCGTTACATCTTTACCCTGACTTTCTTGCCATTATAGCTGACGGTCTTTGTCGTTCCGTCCAGAGTCTTGAC